>CADBUS010000053.1 GCA_902797895.1 uncultured Bacteroidia bacterium
AAAAAAGGAGGGCTGCTATGCAGACCGACTTGCTCAAAAACAATAAGAGGCCTAAAGCCTCTTATTGTTTTTGAGCGGAAAACGAGACTCGAACTCGCGACCCCAACCTTGGCAAGGTTGTGCTCTACCAACTGAGCTATTTCCGCAATACATATCCGTTTGAACGGGATTGCAAAGGTAGTAATATTTTTTCCTTTTGCAAGCGATGCGGCAAAAAAAGTTAAATTACGCTTTGGAACTCCTTTAGGAAGCGAACATCATTCTCAAAGTAGTGGCGCAAATCGTTTACCAACCACTTGAGCATAGCAATTCTCTCTATTCCCATTCCGAATGCAAAGCCTGTATATTCACGGCTGTCTATTCCGCTTGCTTCCAACACATTAGGATCTACCATTCCGGCACCCATTATCTCCAACCAGCCTGTACCTTTGCAGATATTGCATCCTTTGCCGCCACAGATGTTGCAGCTTATATCTACCTCTGTACTTGGCTCTGTAAAAGGGAAATATGATGGCCTCATACGGATTTCTGTCTGTGCCCCAAACATCTGCTGCACAAAAAGCAGTATAGCCTGCTTCAAATCTGCAAAGCTCACACCTTTATCTATGTAGAGCCCCTCTACCTGGTGGAATATGCAGTGGGCTCTTGCCGATATAGCCTCGTTACGGAAAACTCTCCCCGGGCAGACCACTCTGATAGGTGGTTTCTGCCGCTCCATTGTACGCACCTGCACGCTGCTTGTATGAGTTCTGAGCAGTATAGGGTCTGAACTGTCGGGATTGATAAAAAAGGTATCCTGCATATCTCTTGCAGGGTGCTCCGGAGGGAAATTGAGAGCGGAGAAGACGTGCCAATCATCCTCAATTTCAGGCCCTAAGGCTACAGAGTAGCCAAAGCTGCCGAATATATCAAGTATCTGCTCCCTTACAAGAGATATCGGGTGGCGAGTTCCAAGTTCAAAGTTGTCGCCGGGCTTTGTAAAATCCTCCAAACTGCTCCCCTCAACAAACTCCGCAAAATTCTCTCTTAGAGTCTCTATCTTCTCCGCTGCCTTGGTTTTTAGCTCATTAAGATACTTGCCAAATTCCTTTTTAAGCTCCGGCTCAATAGTCCTAAACTCCTCAAACAAGCGAGTTACCTCACCCTTTTTGCCAAGGAATTTAACCCTAATCTCCTCAACATCCCTAATGCTCTCTGCTGTAAGTTTTTCAATCTTCTCTAACAGGCTGTCTATATCCTTTCTCTCCATACAAAAGTATTTTAGAATCTGTTCTTAAAATCAACTAAAATTCAACACTGTCTCTAAGTACAGGCATTGTCATACAGCGTGCTCCGCCGCCTCCGCGTGGAAGCTCGCTACCCTCTATTGTAATTACACAACGCCCCTTCTTCTCCAAATCTACCTTACCGCTTATAACATCGTTGGCAGGCACCACATCAAAACCGGCCTTGTCTAAAGCGTTAAGTGTATGAATGTTACGAGCGTATGAGAGTATCTTGCCCGGAGCTATGCAAAAACTGTTGGCTCCGCTGTGCCACTGCTCGCGGTCTGCATTCCACTCATCCTCACTGCCTCCGCAGAATACCGGCTTAAGGTCTATACCCAGCTTCTTTAACGTACTTATTACATTCTGCTCGTCTCTAATCTTCTTAACCTTGCCGTTGTCTATTGTTATAAGGACTGTACGATACTGATTTTCACCAAGTATCAGCGGCTCATAGATAAGGCAGGCATCTCTGTCAATCATAGTAAAGACCATATCCATATGTATGAAGGACTCCACATCATCCGGCAACTGCTGCACTATAATATGCCTCTGTCCCTCAAGTTTCTTGCTGCAAAATCTTTCAATAAGCATATCTATTCCCTTGGCAGATGTCCTTAATCCGTTTCCAACCAGCAGAATATCGTCTCTTATTATCTCCACGTCTCCGCCCTCTATGCTCACTCCCGTTCTAACATTGCTGCCGGCAATTCCCCCCTCTCCGGCCACCTCCTTGGAGAACTCGTTGGCATCTATGATTGAGCACTCAAACAGGCGCGGATTTGTAAAAATAGACTCCATAATCAAGCTCTCTCTCACTCTTACCCTGTTGGCCATCTTGGAAATGAGCACATTCTCACCTATTGAGGCAGAGGCATCGCGAGTAAAGTAAAAGTTATACAGAGGGCTTAGTGCATAGTACTCATCCTCCAAAAATGCCGTTAGCGATTCTATCTTTGCAGGCAATCCCTCAATAAGCAGATGCACGAGCTTTTGAGTTGGTTGCCCCACAAGATAATCGAAATACTCCATACTCTTCTCCAATGTGCATATCTTTTTGAGTAGCAGCCCTCTATCTCCAGGGTCATCCAACACATCTGCAAGTAAATCCTTTATCTGATATGTCTTTGTCCACTTACCCAGCACTCCGCTTAGCTGCGCATACTCCTTCTGCGCTATCGAGAGGTTCAAAATATCACTGTATAGAGCTCTTTGAGCATTTCTCGGCGTCATATTCTCCACCTCATCTCCCGGGGTGTGCAAAATAACTCCCCTAACTCTTCCTATCTCACTTTGTACATTAACTTTAACTGGTTTCATATATCTTATTTCTACTTTTTTACTTTTTATCGCGATAGAATAGCTCTCCTATCACCTATCTTACAGATACTTGGAAAAATCGCTCAGTGCAAGCTCGGCTGTAAGGGCCTTGAACTCTTTCTCGTTACGAGGGCAGATTAGCAACACATCTGCGGTATCCACTATCATAAAATTCTCTAATCCTTTTGCTACTACAAGTTTACCCTGCTGGGTAGATACAACTATACTTCCCTTTACATCCTCCAAAAGCATAGCATCTGCAGAGCGCATATTGCCCTGATGGTCGCCCTTGTGATAGGTTGCAAGGCTCTCCCAAGTGCCAAGGTCGCTCCAGCCGAAAGAGGCCTCATATACACGGCAATTGGAGGTCTTTTCCATAACGCCGTAATCTATTGAAATACTCTGGCAATCGTTATAAACCTCATCTACCTTCTGCTGCTCGCTCTCTGTATAATAGTAGTTGCTAATCTCTGAGAATGAGGCGGCTATATCCGGCAGATGCGCCTCTAACTCCCGCTTTATGGCAGAGAGACTCCAGATAAAGATGCCGGAGTTCCACAAAAACTCTCCGCTTGCAAAGAGTACCTTTGCCATCTCTATATCGGGCTTTTCTGTAAAGGTCTTTACCTTGTAGGAGGAGAAGCCGTCCGTAACTTTAGCGTGGCTCTTATCTACCTGAATATAACCATATTGAGTCTCAGGGCGAGTTGGCTTTACTCCAAGTGTGTAGAGCTCATCTTCCGTCTCCGCAGTTTTAAGAGCAGCCTCCACCGTCTCCAAAAAAAGCTCCTCATTGAGAATCAAATGGTCTGCAGGTGTTACCACAACAGTAGCATCCGGATTCTTTTTATAGAGCTTGTATGTTGCGTATGCTATGCAAGGAGCGGTATTTCTTTTGCGGCTCTCAAGCAGCACATTCTCACTTGGCACCTGCGGTACCTGCTTGGCAATAAGCTCCTTATACTGCGCAGAGGAGACTATCAGAATATTCTCAAGCGGAATAATCTTGGAAAACCTCTCAACAGTAGCCTGTAAGAAAGATTTTCCTGTCCCCAAAATATCTAAAAACTGCTTTGGAACGGCATTGCGCGAAAGCGGCCAAAAGCGGCTACCAACCCCTCCGGCCATTATAATGCAATACTTATTATCTCTACCCATAGAGTATGCTCACTTTAATTGTATCAATCTGCAATTTTACCAAAAATAAGCCACAAAACCAACTCTTTATTTTTGCACCCTAATCAGGTAGAGTCAAGTATCAAGTGCAAAATTGCCTTAAACAGAATATTACTTGCCTTTGATATAACTTTTGTTATATTTGCAGTAAGAAATAATATGAGCTATGACAACTATTCTTTCCATATTAGATTTCTTTAACTATATTGAAGAATTGCTTGTGTCAACTTATGAACTCGCTTGTGATTATCCGGGTTATTTCTTGTTCACTGTATTTGTAATAGTTGTAGGTACTATCTTTACAATATCCTCTCTAAAAGAGCCTGCTCCTAAAGGCGGTATAGAAAATTTCTTGTAGTTTTCTATTTAATATAATGTAACTTGTATTAAACGAATATAATATGATAAGGCTTATATTTTTACTCGTTTATAATTTCTTCCGTATTTTTTTGTTTAGACTGAGATATGGCAAGCGATGTCAATTAGGTTTTATACAACGTATAAGTCCAAGGTGCAGAATAAGATTGTTTGACAAAGGCTCCTTGTATATCGGTAGAAACTGCGAGCTGGAAGCTGGATGTGATATTCAGGCACATGGTAATGGTAGGCTTATGATCGGCAATCGTGTTTATATGAATCGTTATTGTATGATTAGTGCTCATAAATATGTGGAAATTCGTGATGGTTGCATATTTGGTCCAGGGGTAAAGATCTTTGACAATAATCATCGATTTAGTCGTGAAAATGGGGTGAGTCCAGATTTATCGATAGGTACAATAAAAGTTGGACGTAACTGTTGGATTGCATCCAATGTGATCCTACTGAAAGGAGCAGATATAGGTGACAATTGTATAATAGGTGCAGGCTGTATTGTCAGTGGTAAAATACCTGCAGGTAGTTTAGTTCGACCTTCAAATTCTTATACATTAGAAAATATTCTTTAGATGATTCCCTCCGAACGAATCCAAATCGTTTATCAAATCGCTTGGGCCTAATCCCAAAGCTGCTGTGCCGATGCTCGGATCTACAAAATGGCGAGTATCAGCCGTTTACTCTGCTTTAGAATATTGTTGTCTCCAAGGGTAAGAAAGGGGTTAGAACAAACCATTGGCAAGCTCCATCGTGAGGGTTCTGGAATGGGGATTCAGCTCAATTATAAGATCTTGATGGAATGGCACAAGCGCTCCTGAAGGAGCTATTTCAAGGCAGGCGTTGGCCGGATAGATTATAACCTTTGATATAGTGCCAAGCCTCTCTCCGTTTTGATTTATGAGGGTAAAGCCCTCCAATGCCTGCAAAGCTGCCTCGTCTGAAAGCTCATCCGCCGCAGAGGCAGACTCTACATAAATTTTACTCCCCACAATCTCCTCTGCGTGAGAGATATCTCTTATTGTGGAGAACTTCACAATATAGGAGCTCGCCCCTTTGGGCTTAATCTGCTCAAAAAAGAGAGGAACCGGCAATCCATCAAATATGATGAACACCGGCTCCTTTGAATACTCTTGTAAATTTTGCTCAAATGCCTTTAGGAGTACCTCTCCCTCTTTCCCATAGGATTTAGAAACCTGAGCTATAGGAACTAAGGCCATAGAGTTACTCTGCCTTTGGCTCTGCGGTCTGCTCTGCTGCAGGTTGCTCTGCAGGTGCCTCGGCAGCCTGCTCTGCTGCGGCAGCCTCCTCGGCAGCTGCTTTCTTAGCCTCTGCGGCGGCCTTCTCTGCCTCTGCTTTACGCTTGGCAATCTCCTGAGCGCGAGCGGCATTAACCTTGCTCTCTGCCTCAACAGCTGTACGATGAGCCTCGCTCTTTGAGGCCTTAAGATTCTCTTTCTTCTTCTGAATCTTATTCTCTTTCTCAGAGAGCCAAGCGTTGAACTTAGCCTCTGCCTGCTCCGGAGTGAGAGCATTTTTCTTAACTCCCTCAGCAAGGTGCTTCTTAAGCAGCACACCTTTGTATGAGAGAATTCTTCTTGCAGTGGTAGTTGGCTGTGCGCCGCACTGCAACCAATACAAAGCCCTATCTACATTAAGTATGATAGTTGCAGGATTGGTGTTAGGGTTGTATGAACCCAAAAGCTCAATAAAGCGACTATCACGTGGGCTTCTGACATCTGTTGCCAAAATGTGGAAGAAGGCATAGTTCTTCTTTCCGTGGCGTGATAAACGAATTTTTACAGACATAACTGTAGAGTTTTTTAATAAATAATTAGTTATAAGTATTCCCTCCTACCCGAGAAGGGGGTGCAAATGTAAGAATATAATCTGTAAATCCAAAA
>CADBUS010000054.1 GCA_902797895.1 uncultured Bacteroidia bacterium
CACCGCCGCATCGGCAGCCTTAATAACCTCCTGCTCATCGTTTACAAAATCGGCCTTCTCCGTATCGGCTGACTGATTGGTTATTATAGATACTCCAAAAACTCTCATATTGCAATGGCGGGCCACAATCACCTCAGGCACAGTGGACATAGCAATGGCATCTCCACCCACAAGGCGGAAATATCTGTACTCTGCCTTTGTCTCGTATGAAGGGCCTGTACCGGCAACATAAACCCCCTCCCTAAGAGAGAAACCATTATCTGCTGCTATCTTGTGCGCACTCGCAATCAGCGGCTCATCGTATGGATGAGACATATCCGGAAAACGAGGGCCAAAGCTCTCCATATTCTTACCTATCAGCGGATTAGGCAAAAAGTTTATATGGTCTTTTATTACCATTATATCCCCTACTCTAAAATCAGGATTCAATCCGCCGCAGGCGCAGGATACAAACAAAGCCTCCGCTCCCAGCAGTTTCATCACCCTTACTCCTATTGTAACCTGCTCCATAGAGTATCCCTCGTAGTAGTGAAACCTGCCTTGCATACAAATTACGCACTTTCCACCAAGATTGCCAACAATCAATCTCCCCTTGTGGCCGGCTGCTGTTGAGAGCGGAAAATAAGGAATATCCTTATACTCAATAATTTCTGCATTTTCAATTTTATGCGCTAACGAACCAAGTCCGCTACCTAAAACAATTCCCGCCACCGGTTTGCGGTCTGCTATTCTCATCTGCACGTATGCAGCGGCTTTGTAAATTCTCTCCTCTGCTGGTAACATAATTCTTCTGTTTTAGTTTTAGTTTAATTATTTAATAAAAAGCTTCTTATAGAGCTTCCGAACATTCTCTATAACCTCTTTTTCTCCCTTTATCTCACGATTGCGCATTACTATATTCCCATTGCAAATAACACTCTCTACACAATCTGAATGGGCTGAGTATATGAGATTTGCATTAAAGTTTATATTAGGGGTAAAATATATGTTGTCTATATCTATGATGCACAAATCGGCAAGAGCCCCCTCCTCAATTTTTCCTCCGTTCAAATCAAATGCCTTGTAGCCATTTTCCGAGCCTGCCGCAAGCAGTTCTGCAAGCGGCATTGCAGATGGATCTTTCCTCCAAGCCTTCTGCACCAAAGCAGTAGTCTTCATAGCCTCCAACATATCTAAATTGTTGGAAGAGGCCACTCCATCCGTTCCTATACAGAGATTGGCACCGGCATCGGCCAACTCCCTGAACTTGAACTTATAGCCTGAGGAGAGCTTAAGATTTGAGTTTATGTTGTGTACAACCGTAACCCTATTCTTGCCAAGGGTTTGAATATCATTCTCATCTAACCATACGCAATGGGCCGCTATAATATTTGGGCCGTAGAAACCCAACTCGTTAAGATATTGGGTAGGAGTGCATTTGAATTTTCTCAGGCTATCCAATCTCTCATGGTCTGTCTCCGCTATATGTATGTGAATTTTAAGATTGTTCTTTGCGGCAAACTCTTTTGCCCATATTATATTCTCCTTTGTTACGGTATATGGCGCATGTATAGCCACTTCAAAATTGTTGAGCTCTCCCCATCCTCGCGATATTTCATACTCGGCAATGCAGTTTTCTCGCTGCTTCATTGCCGCCATATTATTGCCAAGGTCTAAGAAAACTTGTGAATGCCAGCTCCTTATACCTATTTCTTCGGCTGCTTTTACAGCTGCACGTGTAAAAAAGTATTGGTCATTAAAGAGGGTGGTACCGCTTTTTATCATCTCGATACAGGCCAACTTGGTACCATAGTACACCAACTCCTCATCCAACTTGGCTTCAAGTGCCCAAATAGATTTAAGCCAATGCTTTAGCTTGCTATCTTCCTCCGCTCCACGCATCAAGGTCATAGCGGCGTGGGTGTGCATATTGGCAAATCCGGGGATAAGAGCCTTGCCTGTTCCGTCAATAACCTCGCAATCTCTGCTCAGATTCTCTTTTAGTTCAATACTCTCAGCAATTTTGGCAATTTTGTTTTGGCAGATAAGAACATCGCCTCTCTTACCACATCTGTATATATTTTTGATAAGAATATTTCCCATACTCAATTATACTCGGCCATAAAATTACAAATAATATTGCAATCTCTTCTCTTTGCAGCTACACAATAGAGCTATATTTATTAAATTTGTTCAATAAAGAAACTAAAGATGATTTCACAGGAACTGATAAAACCCTCAAGCATAGCAATTATTAAGGGTGGCGGCGAGCAGGAAACTATATCGTATAACTTAGTTAAGAATCTTATTTTCAAAAACTTTGCCGGCAATATATTTGTTGTCGGCAACGATAAGAATATACCCGGAGTGCAGACCTACAGCCAAATAATGCCTATGCCTGACGCAGATTTGGCCATAATTGCCTCAGACAATTCAGATATGCTCTCAACTATAGAGACTCTGTGCGAGAAAAAGGGTTGCAGGGCAATAATTATCTGCCCAAGCAAAATATCGGGAGGGGGGCTCTCCGAGTCTCAAATCTACTCAAGGATAGAGAATCTTAAAGCCAACTTTCCTGTTACCATACTTGGGCCAAATTCTGGTGGAATTGCAAACTCTGCCTATTGCGGTGTATATTCAGATATTTCGCTTGCCCCCAACGGAGTGCTGGATATTATCTCCTCATCACGCACAACTATCTCATATATAGTAGAAAACGCCTCACGATTCGGTCTTGGAATCTCTTCTGCAATATCGGTAGGAAGAGGCTGCTGGACCACCATAGAGGATGTGCTTGAGTGGATGGATATTAACTATCAGCCAACCACAGAGCCAAGAACAATAGCAATATACATAGAGAAGATTACAGATACCAATGCTCTGCTTCTGCATTGCAACTCCCTAATCAGCAAAGGTTACGGCATAGTAGCCATAAAGGGAGCAGAGGCAGAAGAGGCCATAAAGTCAGATCTGGCCTATACCGGAATAATGGTTTCACACTCAAAGGCCATAACCGCCCTCTTTACCAAGTGCGGCATTATAAGGGCATTCAGCAGAGAGGATATGCTAAACATTGCAGCAATACTCTCAAAACCACGCCCTAACGGAAAGCGTACCGTAATTCTTACCCAATCCGGCGGCCCTGCCGTAATGCTTGCAGAGGTCCTCAAAGAGAAGGGCTTTACCATTCCGCAGATATACTACGAGGAGGCTAAGACAGAGGGAAATGCCGGCCAAATATCTTCACTTATAGATAAATACAACTCCAATCGAGAGACAGATTCAATAGCGGTAATATTTGGAGAAAAGGCGGTCAGCGATACTACCGAGGTATTCAATGTACTCTTTAGAAAGATAGCCAAGACTAAACTGCCCATATATCCCCTATTTCCTCTGAAAAGCACAAATTCGGAGTATGTTGAGCAGTACCACGCCCAAGGAGGAGTAACATTTTCAGATGAGGTGATATTTGCCAATTCGCTCTCCTCTGTGGTATCGGCACCGGATATATACAGAGTAGAGGCTCCACCTGCCATAGATAAATACCTTATCAACAATGTAATAGAGCAGGCACAAGATGGCTGGCTCTCCCCTTTTATGGTAGAGCAGATTTTAGATGCGGCAGGCATAGCAAGGGTTACACAGATATTTGCCATAGATGAAGATGAGGCTGTAGAGGCCGCAATATCAATAGGTTATCCTGTGGTAATGAAAGTTGTTGGCCCGCTTCACAAAGCTGTAGTAGATGGAGTATCTCTCAATATCAGCGATGAGCATACACTCCGTTCTGAATACAGAAGAATGAAGAATATAAAAGATGTAAACGGTGTGGTGCTGCAACCTATGCTTAACAAGCAGAATTTAGAGCTCTTTATTGGCGCCAAGAGAGATTCCAATCTTGGAGTTTTGGTTATGTTCGGCCTTAGCGGAATTTTTGTGGAGGCGCTCAGAGACTGTTCGCTCTGCGTTGCCCCAATAACCTCGCACGAGGCAGACAATATGATAGAATCGCTTAAAAGCTACCCTCTTATCCAAGGATATAGCGGCCATAGCGGAGTAAATGTTGCAATGATTAACGAAACTTTAAGAAGGGTTTCTGCCCTCTGTATGGCTATTCCTCAGATAGTTGAAATGGATTTGAATCCTATATTCGGAGATGAAGATGGAGTTATTGCAGCTGGAGCAAGAATAAAAATAGAGAAGATATGAGAAGAATAGTTGCTTGGTGGAAAAATCTGGATGATCCTGTTAAGGGGCTAATTCTCATAGGATTGGTGGCACTAATCGGCATTATTATCAGATGGCGTCCTATAATTGAGGGGATAAAAAAGGGATTTGGTTTTTATAGCGGATACGCAGATTAGAGCTTTTTTTATAATTTTGCACACCAAGTATGGCAACGCGCAGAGATAATTATAAAACTATAGATCAGTTGCAGAACCTGATAAAGGAGCTTGTAAGAAAGTATGAGCTTGCAACTTGCGAAAGAGATGATTATCTCGGCCAGTTAAATAGAGTTAAACAAGATTTACAAATAGCAAAAAAGAAAATAGCAGAACAAGAAAAGAGATTGGAGCACTATGAGTTAAAGCAGGCTTTCTTCTGTAGTGAGACAGAGCAGGTAAAGGTGAACAGAAGATTGACTAAGTTGGTTAAAGAGATAGATAAGTGCATTGCACTTTTGAACGGCTAAAAGTTAGGATTATGGCACTAAAGATGAAGAACTCTCAAGTAGATGTGAAGATAGACGGAATACGCCTAACCTACTATGTGTCCGATTCAGATGCAGAACTGTTGCAAAAGACAGAGGAGCTGATAAACGCGGAGATAGATTCGTTTAGAAAAAATAGAGATTCAGCCGCCTCTGACTACAATAAAACCTTGATAGCTGTTATGATAAAGATTGTGAAAGATTTTTTGAGAAAGGAGGCGGAGTCTGAGGATTCTATGCAGCAAATCAAGGAGATTAACCTACAACTTGCAAGTTATCTCGAACAAACTAAATAGTTTAGCCATCGGCAAGCTCTTTGCGAAAATCAACACTTAAAAAATGCCGAGCTAATTCGGCAGACAAAAACAGGCCTAGGTTACCCTAACGGGGATTCTGCTTGCAGGACGTTGGAAGTTTGCGTCTGATACATAGCTCAAATCTTAATTATTAAGATTTTTCCGAAAACAGCTTAGCCGGTGGCTTTTTTCTCTTTCTTATCTGCAACACCAAACAGAGGTATAACACAAAATGCAGAAACTAACAATATATATACATTAACAAATATGAAGACACTATCAATAATACCGTTAGAGGCCGTAGCGTTTTCCGCCCTATCTATAATACTTATGGTAGCTGCTCTGCTTATTGGAATAGCTTTGGGCTATCTCATATTCAGGCCAATGATTCTAAAGAGCAAAAAGGCCAAGATAATAGTAGAGGCACAAAAGGAGGGAGAAGATATCAAGAAGGAGAAAATTTTTCAGGCAAAAGAGAAATTCCTTCAGCTGAAAGCGGAGCACGAGCAGTTTATCACAAATAAGAATAATATCTTGAGAGATGCTGAAAACAAGCTAAAACAGAAGGAGATACAGTTCGCGCAGCAGGTTGGAGAGGTAAACAAAAAAGAGCGCGAGATAGAGGCCATAAGAAACAATCTGAAAGTTCAGGCAGACTTGGTTGCAAAAAAGAGCGAGGAGTATGACAAGCTGCGCAGAGATGAGATTATAAAGATTGAGAATATTGCCGGAATGAGTGCAGAGGAGGCCAAGAAACAACTTGTTGAGGCTATGAAGGCAGAGGCGCGTACAGATGCCCAGTCATACATTAACGATGTTATGGATGAGGCAAGGCAGAATGCCACTAAAGAGGCTAAGAGAATAGTAATCAATACTATACAGAGAACTGCACCGGAGGTTGCCATAGAGAATGCCGTTACGGTGTTCAATATAGACAGCGATGAGGTTAAGGGAAGAATTATAGGCCGCGAGGGTAGAAATATCCGCGCTCTTGAGGCCGCTACCGGAGTAGAGATTGTGGTAGATGATACCCCTGAAGCTATTCTGCTCTCTGCATTTGATCCTGTGCGCCGCGAGGTTGCAAGACTTGCACTGCACCAGCTTGTTGCAGACGGAAGAATACACCCTGCAAGAATTGAGGAGGTTGTTTCCAAGGTACAGAAACAGCTCGAAGATGAGATACTTGAAACAGGTAAGAGAACCTGTATAGATCTTGGAATCCACGGCCTTAACATAGAGCTTGTAAAACTTGTTGGAAGAATGAAATACCGCTCATCATACGGGCAGAATCTGCTCCAACACTCCAGAGAGGTTGCCAATATATGCGCCACAATGGCCTCTGAATTAGGTCTTAACGCCAAAGTTGCAAAACGCGCAGGATTGCTGCACGATATAGGCAAGGTATCTGATGAGGATGCCGAACTTCCACACGCAATGCTCGGTATGAAGATTGCCGAAAAGTACAAGGAGAAGCCGGAAATTTGCAATGCCATAGGCTCTCACCACGAGGAGATTGAGATGACCTCTCTAATCTCTCCGCTTGTTATGGTTGCAGATGCCATTTCAGGTGCAAGACCTGGTGCAAGAAGAGAGGTTATTGAGAGCTATATCAAGCGTTTGAAGGATATGGAGAATATAGCGCTCTCATACCAGGGGGTAACCAAGACCTACGCAATTCAGGCCGGCCGCGAGCTTAGGGTTATTGTAGGCAGCGAGCAGGTATCAGATAAAGATATTGAGATGCTCTCTGCAGAGATAGCCAAGAAGATACAGAACGAAATGACCTACCCGGGCCAAGTTAAGATAACTGTCATAAGGGAATCGCGCTCAGTAGCTTACGCAAAATAGAAAACGGTTGAGATTAAAAGAATCTTTTTACTCAGCCTCCTTGTATATTTTATTCACAATCATAGCGATAGCACCATCGCCTGTAACATTGCAGGCGGTGCCAAAGCTATCCATAGTTATGTAGAGAGCTATCATAAGTGCCTGAACGGTTTGGTCAAAACCGAGCACCTGATCCAATACCGCAAGAGCCGCCATAATAGCTCCGCCGGGTACTCCCGGGGCTGCCACCATTGTAACAGCAAGCATAAAGATGAAGGAGGTGTATAGCCCTATGTTTGTCTCCATTCCGAGCATCCACATTATTGCGTAGGCACAGGCCACTATTTTAAGCGTACTGCCTGCAAGGTGTATTGTTGCGCACAATGGTACTGTAAATGAGGATATTCCTGTATCAACTCCATTCTTTCTGGTCTGCTCCAGAGTTACCGGAATAGTGGCTGCGGAAGATTGTGTGCCAAGCGCGGTAAAGTAGGCCGGCAACATATTGTAAAGGGCCTTGAAAGGATTTTTGCCTGTAATAGCTCCGGCTATCATAAACTGCACAAGCAAAAAAACAATATGCATTGCAAATATTACCGCAATAACCCTTACAAAAAGTTTCAGCACATTTGCCACCTGCCCCTCCTGCCCAAGTCTCAAGAATATGCAAAATATAAAGATTGGGAGCAGTGGTATAAGTACTTTCTTGATTATCAGATTAATAATCTCTCTGAACTCAGAAAGTACAACTGTTATTGTAGTTGACTTTGTTACTGCCGCACCAATGCCGAGCATAAAGGCAAATACAAGAGCAGACATAACTCCAAAGAGC
>CADBUS010000055.1 GCA_902797895.1 uncultured Bacteroidia bacterium
AAGGAGAGTGCAGAGTACCTCTGTTCAGATCTCTATCAATTTTTGCCAACCGCCGAGCGAGTTTTTTACTTTCCACAATCGGCCTCCAACTCTAAGTTCATCTCCGTTAAAGACAGCTCAAACAGAGTGCAGCGCAGTATGGCCCTAAGTGCCATAAACAGCCTGATTGAGAGCGAAAAAATGGGGTACTCCGCTACCTCCACAGCAGAGTTGCAAAGTATAATTGTTGTTACTTATCCCGACTCTGTAAAAGAGCTTGTTGTTAATCGCAAAAGCGTTGTAAACAGCATTTTACGCATCTGCAAAAACGATTCTGTTTCATTTGAAAAGCTCCGCACAACCCTCTTTAATGCCGATTTTGAGATGGTGGATTTTGTCTATTCCCCGGGTGAGTTCTCCATAAGGGGTGGTATTGTAGATATTTTCTCTTTCTCCGATAATGTTCCATATCGCCTCAGCTTTTTTGGAGATACTGTAGAGAGCATCAAGAAATTTGACATAAACAGCCAGCGCTCAATAGATGAGGCCGAAAGCGTAGAGATTTTTCCCAACATCTATCAGAGCGGTAGCACAATGGCCCTCGGAGGAGAGAATATTTTTGACTATATTCCTGATAGTAACGCTATTATATGGAATGACACATATGAGCATCTTGAGGTGTTTTATAAAAGCAAAAAAGTTATCTATTTAAGTGGCAAGCCAATAAAAACTCCAATAGCAAAAACAAGTGCAGAGGTGGATATAGAAGCTGAGCCGTCAAAAGAGCCCCTGCATAAACCGCTAACTCTCAAACTACAATGCTCTCCTCAGCCCAGCTTCAATAAAAATTTCGCTCTGCTCGCAGACCATATAAGAAAACGTGAGAGAGATGGCTATAAGGTTATTATCTCCTCCTCTTCCGATGCTCAGATAGAGAGAATCAGAGCTATATTCAAAGACTCCTCCCATATTGCCGCAGATGGGCTGCCTCTGTTTGAAGCCCTGCCGCAAACCATTCACGAAGGGTTTGAGTGCGAGGAGCTTAAATTGTGCTTGTTTACTGAACATCAGATATTTGAGAGGTATCACAAAGTCAGCCTCAGAAGAGAGGTTGCTCCGAGCGATAAAATCACAATGGAGGATTTAGCGGCCTTTCATATCGGAGACTATGTGGTACATATAGATCACGGAGTGGGAATTTTTGGCGGCCTTGTAAAGACCAACATAAATGGTCGTATGCAGGAGGCTATAAAAATCTCATACAGAGATAATGATGTAATTTTTGTTTCTGTACACGGGCTGCACAAAATCTCAAAATATCGCTCAAAAGATACGGAACCTCCTAAAATACACAAACTTGGAAGCGGAGCTTGGAACAAACTAAAAGCCACCACTAAAGCCAAAATCAAAGATATTGCCAAGGAACTTATTGAGCTGTATGCCAAGAGAAAGCAGGCAGATGGCTTTGCTTTTTCTCCCGATAGTTTTCTGCAAAACGAGCTTGAAGCCTCCTTTATCTTTGAAGATACGCCGGACCAACTGACTGCCACCAAGGCCATAAAGCAGGATATGGAGAGCCCTCACCCTATGGATAGGCTCATCTGCGGCGATGTGGGATTCGGCAAAACCGAACTTGCTATCCGCGCTGCCTTTAAGGCGGTATGCGACAGCAAGCAGGTTTGCGTTTTAGTTCCTACCACAATACTTGCATTCCAGCACTATAACACCTTCAGAGAGAGGCTTTCGCAGTTTCCTTGCACAATAGAGTATATGAGCCGCCTTAAGAGCGCCGGCCAGATAAAGGAGATTGTGAGCCGCCTCAAAGAGGGTAAAATTGATATAATTATAGGCACCCATCGTCTGCTCAACAAACAGATAGAGTTCAAAGATTTGGGGCTGCTTATTATAGACGAGGAGCAAAAATTTGGAGTGGCAGCCAAAGAGAGACTTAGGCAGCTAAAGGTGGAGGTTGATACTCTTACACTTACGGCAACCCCTATCCCACGCACGCTGCAATTCTCTCTCTTGGGAGCAAGAGATCTCTCCATACTCACAACCCCTCCACCCAACCGCCTCCCCGTACAGACCGAAATTATCAGCTTTAATGAGGAGCATATTAAGGAAGCTATTGAGAATGAGCTTAAAAGAGGCGGACAGCTGTTTTTTGTACACAATCGCGTAGAGGATATTTTGGCCGTTGAGCAGATGATTTTAAGGCTCTGCCCAAAGGCAAGAACTATTGTGGGGCACGGGCAAATGGATGGCAACACTTTGGAAAACAGAATGTTGGAATTTATTCGTGGAGATTACGACGTGCTCATAAGCACCACAATTATTGAGAACGGCATAGATATTCCAAATGCAAATACCATAATCATAAACTCTGCGCAAAACTTCGGGCTCTCTGATTTGCATCAGTTACGCGGCAGGGTTGGCCGCTCCAATCAAAAGGCCTACTGCTATCTGATAGTTCCTCCAATGGCCTCACTCACAGAGGATGCCAAACGTAGGCTCAAAGCCATAGAGGCTTTTTCCGAGCTTGGCAGCGGATTCAACATAGCTATGCAGGATTTGGATATACGCGGAGCCGGCAATCTGCTTGGAGGGGAGCAGAGCGGCTTTATTGCAGATATGGGATTTGAGACCTACCAGAGGATTCTGAACGAGGCTTTTGTGGAGATAAATTCCCAGCTCGGCACACTCGGCTCTGCCGCAAAAGAGAGGGAAGATATTGAGTATGTTGCTGATTGTATTATAGATACAGATTTGGAACTCTTTATTCCTGATGAGTATGTAAGCCAAACATCTGAAAAGATAAGGCTCTACAAAGAGCTGGATGCAATTAAGAGCGATGATGAACTTGCACACTTTATGGAGAGCCTCAAAGATAGGTTCGGCGACATTCCGGAGCAGGTGAGCCAGCTCTCATACGTGGTGAGAATGAGAAGAAAGGCTATAACCCTCGGATTTGAAAAGATAGTTATAAAAGGTGGAGTTATGCTGCTCTATTTTATCTCGGATGTTCAGAGCGCATACTATAAGTCTGAAACATATTCACAGATTATCAACAATTTACAGCGGCGCAGAGTGG
>CADBUS010000056.1 GCA_902797895.1 uncultured Bacteroidia bacterium
AGAATTAAAATCCTTTCTCAAAGCCGGAGAAGGTGATGTTACTATAAAATTGTCTTTATGAAAAAAGTTGTGGTAATTTCTACAAGTTTGCGCGCTCACTCCAATAGTAATGCACTTGCGGAGCAGTTTGCAGAGGGTGCAAAGGCCTCAGGAAATGAGGTGGGGTGTCAAATCCAAAGGATATTGATGGGAACCCAAAACTGCAGGAGGCATTTGAGCTTGGAAAAGGAGTGTAGTTATGAAAATCTATCGCGATAAGAATTGGGAAAAGGAACTGCAGAATGCCTATCAAGCAGGTTTGCGAATGGCAAATGCTATTTGAAATTTTGTGAGTTATGTTTTAATAAAAGTGTGATTCTGCTTGGCTGAATCTACAGATAAAAATATCACCTTCCATTTTACCGGAAGGTGATATTTTATAGATAGTTGCTCAAAAAATTCTTTAAAGAATTACTCGTCTATATTGACAATATTATAACGGCGAGTACCAAGCCCAATCTTTTCTGCATACTCGGTGATGTGAGTTCCGTGCTGACGATTTATGCGCTCTTGAAGTGGTTTTGAATCATTGTCTGAAGTATCTTTGTGATTGAATACCAGATCTAAACAGGCTTGATCAAGAGCTACAGGATCTGTTGATGCAAGTATTCCTATATCCTTTATGCGTGGGGTGTCAGGATTGCCATCGCAATCACAATCTACTGACATATTGTTCATTACATTGATATAGATGATATTCTTGCCATCCTTTTTGAAGTAATTGTGTACTGCTTGTGCAGCAGATGCCATAGACTCAATAAAGCCATCTTGATTATCATCAATCCATTCGGTTGTGCTTCTGCCAGCGGAATGTATATAGAGCTTTCCTGCCGATGAGGCCACTCCAATACTCTGATTTTTAAGCACTCCGCCAAATCCGCCCATTGCGTGCCCTTTGAAGTGGGCAAGGTTTATCATAAAGTCATAGTTCTGGATGTGGCTGCCAACTCTGTCATACTTAATCCATTTGTCGTCTGATACAGGTATATCAATAGTTCCTTCAGAATCCATTATATCAACATTTGCGATACTATTGTAGCCACGCTCGGCAATAGTCTTTAGGTGGTTTTCTGTTGTAGCACGACTCCCACCATAAGCAGTATTACATTCAACCAGCGTACCACTCACTTTTTGAACAAGATCCTTGATTAGTTCAGGGCGTAAATGGTTACTCTTGGCAGATTCTCCGGTAGAAATCTTTACAGCTACGCGGCCTTTAGCAGCCACTCCAAGAGCCTCATAGATTTTAACAAGAGATTGCGGAGTTATCTTTGATGTAAAGAAAACAGTAGGAGCGTTAGGGTCGGGGTTATCTGTACTCACTACACGAGGCCTCTCCGAGTCAGACGACTCTATTTTCTTTGTTTCAGAGCATTTGGCAGCAGTTAGTACCAAAACTCCAAGCAGTAGTGCCGATAAGCGGATTGTTCTTTTCATTATTCTTCAATTTAATCGTTATATTTCTTTATACAAACCAAAGCATTTGTTGGCAAAATAGTTTATAATTAGCTTAATTGCAAGACTTTATATGGTTTATTTTGGTTGGTTTACTTTGTTGTAATCCTCGTCTGAAACGGGTTCCAACCACTCATTGGAGGAATCTGACTTAACATCTTTGTGGAGAGTTAAGTGCTGCATCCAGTTGCCGGAAGAAGCTCCATGCCAGTGTTTTACACCTTCCGGAATCTCTATGATGGTTCCGGGAGTTAAGACAACGGCTTCTTTTCCCCATTCTTGGTACCACCCTTTGCCGGATACGCAAATGAGCACCTGTACTGCCCCGTGATGGATGTGCCAATTGTTGCGGCAGTTTGGCTCAAAAGTGACATTTACATAACCGCCATCAAGCCGGCATAGATAACTACGGCCTACAAAATACTCTGCATAAGCATCATTTGGCTCACCGACAGGAAAAGCGAGCAACTCGGGGTAACGGGTAATCTCTCTTCCGCTAAGGCCGTACTTTTCTCTGAGAGCTGCAGCCTCCTTCATAACCGGAGAACTGTGATAGCGGTCCAGAGCCTCTTCGTTTTCCCATTGGTCTATGAGAATCAGTCCGTTAGGATCATCTGTCGGGAGGAAATAGTCATAACGAATACAGCCCTCAATTGCCCTTATTCGCTGCGCAATACCACTGCGCTCCATCTCTTGTGCGTACTTTCGAGCACCGCCA
>CADBUS010000057.1 GCA_902797895.1 uncultured Bacteroidia bacterium
GAGAGATCTGTTTTACTAAAGTGATATGGGATAAGTACCTTTGGCATAATCATATTGGCGGCATTGGCGCACTGCTCAACAGTCATTGTATAAGGCTGATTTACAGGCAGCAAAGCCACATCAATATCCTTCAGATTAGCCATTTCCGGCACATCTTCAGTATCTCCTGCAATATAAATTCTAAAACCATCTATGGTTAAAAGATAGCCGTTGCCATTGCCTTTAGGGTGGAATTTCTCACGGCCGGCGGTGGTATTGTATGCAGGCACAGCCTCCAATCTGATACCTTTTGGGAGCTCAAGGCTCTCACCATTTGCAATAATCTCTCCTCGCCCAATCTTATCTGCACTTGTCTTATTGAGAATAAGGCGAGTATCTTCTTTTGTGAGCACCTTAATGGTAGAGTCTTCCAAATGGTCTGCGTGCTCGTGAGTAACCAAAATAACATCTGCTTTTGGGAACTCAACAGAGTAGTCTGTATGCTTGCCAAACTCCGCAACGGGATCAACCTGAATAAAAAGGCTATCATACTCAATTGCCACGCTACCGTGTTTAATCAAGTACAAATAGAGCAAAGAGCCTTTAGGAGTTTTGAAAATATCCACCTCATATTTTGTAACCCTGCGGCCGGAATCCCTCCAGCCATTGTATCCGCCATCAAGATTATAAACAGTATAACCTGCTTCGTTTAAGAGCTTTGCAGCTTCTGCACTACGCCTTCCACTACGGCAGTAAAGAGCCAACGGCTTATCCTTTTCAACATTTTGAGAAACCATTTGCACAAACTCAGATGCATAAAAGTCATAATTTACAGCACCTGCAATATGCCCTTGTTCAAACTCCTCAGCAGTACGCACATCAATTAGAGCCGCTTTATTCTCTTGCAAAAGCTGCCCAAATTTAACCACATCCATATCTATGTATTGGGCATTGGCGCAAGATGGCATCATAAAGAGAGCCGCTGCCATTGAGAGCATGAAACAACAGAAGAACTTTTTCATATTATGTTCATATTAAGATAATTAACTTTTATTTTCCTCTATGATTGGAGCTTCTTTATTGGTATTTTCTTGTAGGCTCTCTTCTTTTTGCAACTCTTCAGCCCCTCTCTTTTTCAAACGGCTCTTAATCCTCTTTACTCCCTCAACTCCCAAAATTGTAATGCCGCCATACTGAAAAGTTTTTGCCAATCCAAAGAGCACCACCCACAGAACTCCCTTTGTTTTAGCACTTATAGGAAGAGCCATCTGCGCAAAAGAGAGTATGTAAAAAGGAATACACAACAACAATACAATAACTCCGGTGCGAAACGAGAGTCCTTGCAACCAACTCTTTACCCTGTTAAATAATCTCTTAAAACGGCTCATACAGTGCTACAACTTTAAGTAAGAGCAAAGATAATAATAACCGGAGTTTATTGCAGTTTTTTGTGCAGCAGGCCGGATGTTTTATTTGAAATAGCCTAATTTGAGCAGGCGGATTCTTTTTCCATCCACTTGAATCAGCCCCTCTTTTTGCAATTCGTTAAGGCATCTTATTAGAGAAAATTTCTGAATACCAAAAGATTGGGCTATAGCAGTGCGTGAGCGATTAAGTTCTATCTCTGCGCTACCCTGCTTTTTATATTCACTGCGGAGCATATAAAAGACCTTATCTCTTACGCTGCTGAGCGATAGTACTCTCACTTTCTCTGTAAGAAAAACAGCCATATCGGAGAGATAAGCTATAAAATTGCGGCGTATAAGAGCATTGCCGCTAAGAAGTTTTTCAAACTCCTCTGTCGTAAGTCGAAAGATAGAGCTATCTTCTTCTACCTCAACACTTACCGGAATTTTATTGTTATGCGAAAAGATAAAAGCAGGAGCCATCAGATGGCCGATTGTGCGCACATCTATCACCGCCTCCTTGCTCGATAAACCTACCATCCAGGCTTTCAGCTTACCACGTAAAATAATATCGGCACTGCGGCAAGCGGTGCCTTCAAGTGCGTAAATATCTCCTGCACTATAATTTACAACACTATGTTTTAGGTTTTTAATAATATCTTGCAAACTCTCCAAGGAAAATCCCTCAAAGAGCTTGCAAGATAAAAGTGCGTTCAAATTCAATTCATTCATCAGTTTATAAACTGCTTTATATCCTCCTCAACAGAGGTTATTGTTCCGAGACCAAAGTTATCAATAAGAATCTTAAGTACACCCTCTGAAACAAAACCCGGCAGAGTTGGACCGATATGAATATTTTTAACTCCAAGAGAGAGTAGCGCAAGCAACACTATTACAGCCTTTTGCTCATACCAGGCAATATTGAAGAATATTGGCAGTTCGTTGATGTCGTTTGCACCAAAAATCTCTTTCAGTTTAAGAGCCACAACAGCCCAAGAGTAAGAATCGTTGCACTGGCCGGCATCAAGTACACGCGGAATACCTCCTATATCGCCAAGATTCAGCTTGTTATACTTATATTTTGCACATCCGCTGGTAAGAATTACAGTATCCTTAGGCAAAGCCTTTGCAAACTCCTCATAATAGCTGCGGCTCTTCATACGGCCATCGCAACCGCTCATAACCACAAATTTACGAATAGCTCCGCTCTTTACAGCCTCTACGATTTTATCTGCAAGCGCAAATACTTGAGCGTGCGCAAAACCTCCAACTATCTCTCCGCTCTCAATTTGTGTTGGAGCCTTGCATTTTTTAGCCAAAGCTATAACCTCAGAAAAATCTTTTTTGCCATCAGCAGCCTCAGCGATATATTTCCAACCTGGGAAACCTGTTGAATTTGTGGTAAATACCCTATCCTTATAGCTCGCATTTTCTGCAGGTGGAACTATACAGTTGGTGGTAAATACTATAGGGCCGTTGAATGTTTCAAACTCCTCTTTCTGTTTCCACCAAGCATTGCCATAATTACCTACAAGGTGCTTATACTTTTTAAGATGAGGATAGTAGTGAGCAGGGAGCATCTCGCTATGGGTATAAACATCTACTCCGGTGCTCTCTGTCTGCTCCAAAAGTTGCTTCAAATCTGCCAAATCGTGGCCGGAAATAAGAATACCCGGATTTGTTCCAACACCTATATTCACCTTTGTAATCTCCGGATTTCCAAAAGCTCCGGTATTGGCACTATCCAAAAGCGCCATAACATCCACACCATACTTACCTGTCTCCAAAACATTACCAAGGAGAGTCTCCATATCTGCATCAGGATTGGTGATTACGCTCAGAGCTTTGCAGATAAAATCTATAATCTCCTGCTTTCTTTGGCCAAGACGGGCAGCGTGTTCATAATAGGCAGCCATACCTTTAAGGCCAAGAGTTGTAAGTTCTTTGAGAGAGCGTAAATCTGCATTAGTATTGCGAAGAACCCCCTCACGCTCTCCCTCTTGTTTGTAATCAGCTTTCTCGCCTCCCCAGCGTACCTCCTGATAATCAGGCAATTTAATTCCTTCCGCATTAGCCTTTGTAATAAGAGCACGCTTGATGGCAATACCGGCATCCACCTTTTTCAAAATAGAGGTGTCGTCAAAATTGGCATTAGTAATGGTAGAGAACAAGGCATCTATCAAAAAATCGCCAACTTCTTGATTACAAGCCACTCCTGCCTTTGTAAGCTCGTGCTGAATGGTTCCGGTGCCACGCACCACGCTTAAAAGCAAATCCTGCCACCTTGAGGTTTCTGCACTTTTTCCGCAAACTCCCCTTATAGTGCATCCTGTACCTCTGGCTGTCTCCTGACATTGGAAACAAAACATCTGATTTTCGCTCATAATTATTTACTATTTAATAAGTTATATTTCATTCAAAGGCGTAAGGCATTATAAATCTTTGTAAATATTCAGCCCTTGCGCCGGTAATTACAATGCAAAAGTATAACTCGCCAACCTCCAAAAAGGTAACATTTGTTACCGCAGCTAAACCAACAACAAGCAGAGCTTTTTGCCAAGTTTGTTTTTCTATCTATATTGCAATTCAAAACATTATAATTCAAAACTACCTCTCAATATTTGAAACTATGAGAAGAGCTGATAGAGAAATGGATGCCGCATTCGCCTTGGAAGTTTTTGACAAAGCGCCCTACATAACGGTAAGTTTCACAAGGCCAGATGGTACACCATACGGAGTGCCACTCTCTTTGGCACGCATAGATGAAAAAACATTCTATTTTCACTGTGCTACGACGGGAAAAAAGATAGAGTGTATTAAGGCTTGCCCAATCGTAGCACTCTCTGCTGTAACAAGATGCACCCCTACCATCGGCCCCAAAGATGGCAGTTTCACCCTCCAGTATAAATCTGCAATGGCTGTGGGAAGAGCAGAGATTGTTATGGAGCAACAGGAGAAGATAGAGGGGTTGAGAGCTATATGCCAACGCTTTCTACCGCACAATATGAATGCTTTTGATATGGCAATAGCTCGTAGCCTCAGTAGAACAGCAGTAGTGAAAATAACTCTCTCCGAATCTCCTACAGGCAAGCGCAAAGAGTACGACCGACAAGGAGAAGAGATGAAATGGGGGAGATGCTAATAGCCTATTAAACAGAAGACTTACAGGCAGATACAAAGGTGCTAAAGAGAGTGCGGCTGCTTTCATCTGTGCGGAATAGAAACTCCGGATGCCACTGAACAGCCCACACAAACTTTTTGCTCGGCAGGCAGACCGCCTCAATAAGGCCATCTTCCGATAGAGCCATTGTCTGAAGCTCCGGAGCAAGCTCTTTAATTGCCTGGTGATGAAGGCTGTTAACCTGCAATGTCTGCCTGCCAAGCAACTCTTTGAGAGCCCCTTGCAGCTCCACTCTATGCACAGGTTGGCTATAAGGTCTGCCTTGAGAGTGTGTTGTATCAGATAGATGCTGAGTAGGTAAATCTTGATAGAGTGTGCCACCCAAAAAGGCATTTATAAACTGCAAGCCGCGGCATATTCCAAACAGAGGCATATCTCTGCGGAGAGCAAGCTCTAAAACCCTTATCTCCAAGCTATCGCGCAGCTCCGCCGGCTCCGTTTTGCCCGTCTGGTCTTCCATACCATAAATGGCGGGAGCAACATCCTGTCCGCCGGTAAAAAGCAATCCATCGCAAAGCCCCAGCAACCTCTCAACATCATCATCAGCAGCCTTCAATGGCAATATAAAAGGCAGCGCACCTGCCTGTGCCAAAGCATCCATATAATCGGGCAGCATCCAAATGCTCTCTTTCTGAGCATCCCACAACGGCAATACCCCAATTAGCGGTTTATTTTTTCCTTTTTCTCTATTTACATCTTTAGGTTTCATCTCTATAATTTCACTCTTTAAAGCCTCAGCACAAAATTGCTTAATTTTGGTTACTGTCTTAAAATCGCATCTATAATGGGATATATCTCATCTTCAGAGGAGTATGGGTGTATATCAAAGTATCTGTTGCCGGCAAGCATTGCAGAGAGGGTTGTTCTGTTGCGGTTGTAAAAGATATGTACCTGCTTGCCGAGCCCCTCTGCGTATGCAAGCTCATATCCCACTCCAAGCGATGGAGTTGTACACTCTGCTATAACCAAATCCGCACTGCGCAGCCAAGCTGTGTCCTCCTCATAAATAGCAATATCCACAGCTTTTCGCTCAACTTTTGTGTGTTCTTTTTGCAAACATTCATCCTTAAAGCCCTTTGGAGTAGAGCCCTCTTTTTGGCTCAAGCTCAAATCTCCTATATGTTCAGTAAGCACCATATCCGTTCTCTGTATATAGGTTATAATACGCTTATAAAGAGCCGCATCTGTTCTGCCACCCCTTATTGAACCAGCAAAATAAATTCTCTTACCTGCCATTGGACATTATAATTTAGAGCTATTAAAATCGCTCTCAAAGTTAAATAATTTGGTTAAAATCCATTTCAAATATTTTATTAACTTTGTGGAGATGGAAGTTGCACTATACAAATACAACTCGCTTTGCGGAGAGCTTTATATAGCTGCTCTTGGCAATAGTATCATCTTATGCGACTGGGCCTGCAATAAAAAACTGACAAAGAATCTTGCTCGCCTCTCAAAAGCCTTTGATATAGAGTTTATTATGCCTATAAGGGGAGCTGCAGAGGCCATCGGAGAAGCAAAAAGTAAGAAAAACTCTCCACCATCATCGCAAATTATACTATCGGCCATAAAAGAGCTTAACGAATACTTTGCAGGAGAGCGCAAAGAGTTTTCCCTGCCTTTAACCACCGCCGGAACTCCCTTTCAAAAAGCAGTTTGGAGGCAACTTGCAGATATTCCATACGGTAAAACCATCTCATACTCAGAGTTAGCAGCATCCATCAGCCACCCTCAAGCCATACGTGCTGCAGCCAATGCCTGTGCCGCCAATGCGCTCTCAATAATGCTCCCCTGCCACAGAGTGGTTAGCAGCAACTCTTCCTCAACAGGCTATGCCGGAGGAGCTACAGCCAAACGCCTTCTATTGAATTTGGAATACAGCAAAACTCCCACTACTTTTGAAATAAAAACGGAATAAAAAGATTATGCAAACAACAGCAATTATATCTGCAATACTTGCGCTACTCTCCGGAGTTGGTATATTCTTGATTGCCTGCCAAATGATGAGCAGCAATCTTGAAGCTGCAAGCTCAGCAAAACTTAAGAAACTATTCTCAAAAACCTCCTCCAATAAACTGCTCGGAGTGGGCATAGGTGCGGCCTCCACCGCTGTTATTCAAAGTTCAGGCGCCACCACCGTAATGACAATAGGTTTTGTAAATGCAGGCATACTCTCTCTCTTTCAGGCTGCTACAATAATATACGGAGCAAATATAGGAACAACCATAACCGCCCAGATTGTAGCATTGGGTATGTTTGGCAAGAGCGCCCTCTCCTCTTCTATTATATTTTCCGCCTTTGTTGGCCTGGGAGCTTTTATGATTATGTTCTCCAAACGCCAAAATACTAAGGTTTTAGGAGGAATTATAGCCGGCTTCGGTATGTTGTTTGTGGGACTCACTCTTATGAGCGGCTCTATGGAATCGTTTGCAGCTCAAGACTCTATAAAAGAGTTCTTGGCCAAGATAAGCAATCCTCTGCTATTGGTTTTGCTTGGAGCTATACTTACCGCCATTATACAGAGTTCATCTGTAATGACCTCTATAGCACTTACAATGGTGGTTACAAAACTTATCTCGTTAGACCAAGGCATACTGCTCACAATGGGCTCCAATATAGGCTCTTGTGTTGTTGCTATAATTGCAGGAGCCACAAACGGGAAAAATGCACGCAGAACTGCACTAATACACCTGTTGTTCAACTGTTGCGGAGTTATATTCTTTATGATAGTAGGATGGATTATCAGCTTGGCAACATCCGGCGGTACAACCTACGGAACCATCTTTGAACGCCTCTTCCCTGGAGCAGCCCAAACACAACTTGCAATGTTCCATACCTTCTTTAATGTTGCAACCGTTGCACTAATGCTGCCGCTCACAAACAGCTTGGTATCTGTAGTTAAGAGATTTATTCCGGAGAAAGAAGCTATCGCGGAGGATAAAAATATACTGCAACTCAAATATGTAAATGAGAATATGCTCAAGAGTACTCCTATAGCTGTAGAACAGACTAAAAAAGAGATACTTAGAATGGCCGATATAGCGTTGGAAAATGTAAATCATTCGCTTGATATAATAATGACTATGGACTTTAGTTCTCACGATACATTTAAGCAGAGAGAAAAGGAGTTAGATTTTATGAATCAGGCACTTGTAGATTTTACGGTAAAATTGCAGGGGAGCGACGGACTTAGTGAAAAAGATAAACTTTACCTCTCTACAATATACAGAACAGTAAGAGATTTGGAGAGAATTGGAGACTATGCAGAAAACATAGTGGAATATGCCCTCAATCTCAATAAGAGCAAGGAGCATTTTTCTACAATGGCACTAAAAGAGATAGAGGCTCTGAAAAAGGAGGTAAATCAACTATACAGTTATGCCCTAACAGCATATAAAGATGAAGATTTCAACGCTTTAGATAAAGCTAACATATTAGAGGAGGAGATAGATGACTTTACAGACAATATGGAGCTTAACCACATAAACCGCCTGGCTAACGGAATTTGTACCCCTACCGTTGGTGCGCAGTATCTCTCGCTCTCCTCCGATGTTGAGCGAATTGCAGATCATCTTATAAATGTGGCAAAATCTATCCGCCAGCTAAATAGCAAAAAAGAGCAGAAAAGCGGGAACTTTGCATAGTGCTTCCGCAGCCAAACTATCAGAAAGATAAAAAAACAGAACAGCAATGAAAACAAAGAGATTTTTACTCACCCTAGCAGCATTGGCAATAGTGATTGCGGGCTGCGGCCAGAACAAGAAAACAGAAGCTAATCAAAAAACAGAGGAGGAGACAAAAATGAAAACATTAGTAGCCTATTTCTCAGCCACAGGCACAACTAAATCCCTTGCAGAAAAGATTGCCTCTCTGCTTAATGCAGACCTTTACGAGATTAAACCGGAGGTACCTTACACAGCAGCAGACCTCGATTGGAGAGACAAAACATCGCGCAGTACTATCGAGATGCAAGACAAAAACTCTCGCCCGGCAATGATAAAAGACCTTGAAAACGCAGAGAGTTACACCACAGTTTACATAGGATTCCCTGTATGGTGGTACACCGCCCCTACTATAATAAACACCTTCTTAGAGAGTTACGATTTCTCCGGCAAAAATGTGGTTTTCTTTGCCACCTCTGGTGGCAGCACAATAGACAAGGCCAATGCAGAGTTCAGAACTGCCTATCCAACCCTAAAATGGAAAGATGGCAAAGTACTCAACAACGCCTCAGCCGAACAGATTAAGAGCTGGATTGCATCTTTGAACCTGTAGCCCTAAAAGTAAAATTTTTCATTTTTCTCAAGGCTGTGCCATAATTTGGCGCAGCCTTAGTTTACTTTTGCAGGAAAATCAAGAGAATGTGAAACAAATAGAAAGAGAAGCAGTATGAAGGATTTTGCAGCGATAGATTTTGAAACGGCTAACAATGAGCGTTCTTCGGTTTGTTCCGTTGGAATAGTTATTGTTCGCAATGGCGAGATTGTTGATTCGTTCTACTCACTCATTCAGCCGGAGCCCAACTATTATAACTATTGGTGTTCACAGGTACACGGACTTTGTAGTCAAGATACTGACGATGCGCCGGTATTCCCAAAAGTATGGGCTCAGATTGAGCCTCTGATAGAAGGCCTTCCACTGGTGGCTCACAACAAGCCTTTTGACGAAGGTTGTCTGAAAGCTGTTTTCCGAGTGTATCAGATGGATTATCCAGACTATGAGTTTTACGACACTCTATGTGTTTCACGGCGAGTATTACCCGAACTAGAGAACCATCAACTTCACACTGTAGCTGCCGCCTGTGGCTATTGTTTAGAGAATCATCATCATGCACTTGCCGATGCAGAAGCATGTGCATGGATAGCGAGAGAAATATTATAAATATAAACAATTATGAAAATAGAAACAAAAGGTATATTTGAAGCTCTTCCCAATTGTATGTCTCTCCAAGATATAATAGA
>CADBUS010000058.1 GCA_902797895.1 uncultured Bacteroidia bacterium
AGCTATTTTTATACTATCTCCTCCCGACACTCTTATTATTCCAACAGCCCCACTGCCTGGCACAGTAGCCGGAGCTATAATGTTATCCACATTATAATCAGAGCTTTGCACACCCCTTGCACTATTGGCACTATTGGCACTATTTGTATTCTTTGCACTCTTTACGCTCTTTACGCTCTTTGCACTTTTGGCACTCTTAGTGTTCTTAATGCCTCTGCCCGTTCTCTTTTCTGATTTGCCTTTCTGCTTTTGCATAACCTCTTCTTTCAACTAAGCCCAATAAAATATCTTAACCAAAGCATCTTGAGAGAGAGACCATCTGAGCTGATGGTTTTCTATCCCAAGTTAAAATCTAACAAGCCACCTATAAAAATCTACTCCATTAACTTTTTGTATTTGAACCTCTTAGGCTCCTCGTTACCCAATCTCATCTTCCTATTCTCTTCATATTCTGCATAGTTCCCCTCAAAAAATACCACCTGGCTATCTCCCTCAAAGGCAAGTATATGGGTTGCTATTCTATCCAAGAACCAACGGTCGTGGCTAACCACAACTGCGCAACCGGCAAAGTTCTCCAAGCCCTCTTCCAAGGCTCGTATTGTGTTCACATCCACATCGTTAGTTGGCTCATCGAGCAGCAACACATTACCTTCATCTTTGAGTGTAAGGGCAAGATGGAGTCTGTTTCTTTCGCCGCCGGACAACACTCCGCAGAGCTTCTCCTGATCTGCTCCGCTAAAGTTGAAACGCGATACCCATCCACGAGCATTTATATCTCTGTTGCCAAGTCTTACCCATTCAGAATCTCCGGCAATGGTCTGATAAACAGTTTTATCCGGATCTATGCTCTTATGCTGCTGATCTACATACGCAATTTTTACGGTCTCGCCAACTACAATTTCTCCCTTGTCTGGTTGCTCTATTCCCATAATCAGACGGAATAGGGTAGTTTTTCCGGCACCATTAGGGCCAATTACTCCCACAATGCCTGCAGGCGGAAGCACAAAACTCAAATTTTCAAAAAGCAGTTTATCTCCGTATGCTTTGCTTACATTGTGGAACTCAATAACTTTATTGCCAAGATGTGGGCCGTTTGGTATATAAATTTCAAGGGCGGCCTCTTTCTCTTTGGCATCGGCTGAGGCCAATTTTTCGTATGCCCCCAAACGGGCTTTCTGCTTGGCGTGGCGAGCTTTAGGAGCCATACGCACCCACTCCAACTCGCGTTGTAAGGTCTTGCGGCGTTTACTCTCTTGCTTCTCCTCCATCTCCAAGCGCTTGGTTTTCTGTTCCAACCAAGAGGAGTAGTTGCCCTTCCAAGGGATTCCCTCTCCGCGGTCAAGCTCCAAAATCCAACCTGCCACATTATCGAGGAAATACCTATCGTGAGTAACGGCAATTACAGTACCCTTGTATTGCCTCAGATGAGCCTCTAACCACAAAACACTCTCTGTATCAAGATGGTTAGTAGGCTCATCCAAGAGCAGCACATCGGGCTGACGCAGTAGCAGACGGCAAAGTGCAACTCTTCTCTTTTCTCCTCCGGAAAGATTTGCCACAAGCGCATCCGGCGGCGGACATTGCAGAGCATCCATAGCACGCTCCAACTTGGAATCTATCTCCCAGCCATCGCAATGCTCTATCTTTTCTGTAAGCTCTCCCTGCCGCTCCATCAGCTTGTTCATAAGCTCATCGTCCATAGGCTCCGCAAACTTTGCAGATATTTCATTGAACTCCGCAAGAAGCTCCATAACCTCGCTAACTCCCTCTTGAACAACCTCTAATACGGTCTTATGAGGGTCCATCTGAGGTTCCTGCTCCAAATATCCCACAGAATAGCCAGGGGCCCATACTACCTCTCCCTGGTAGTTGTTTTCCACCCCTGCAATTATCTTGAGCAGAGTAGATTTACCGCTACCGTTAAGACCAATGATACCAATCTTGGCACCATAAAAGAAAGAGAGGTATATATCCTTGAGTATAACCTTATTGTTGTGGGGCAGAATCTTGCCCACACCATTCATTGAGAAGATAATCTTTTCGTCTGCCATATCAGTTATTTACACTATTTCTTGTCACCAAAAAGGCCGCCTAAAATTCCGCCTAAAATTCCGCCGCCGCCACCTGCCGAAGAGCCGGTATTTGTAAGGCTCATTATAACATCTTTGAGATCCACATCACCATCGCCATCTTGATCTTTGAGAAAGCCGCTGAGTGAGCCGATAATGGTAGGAATCAGTCCGCTGAGAGCTTTTCCAGCGGCCTGACCAAGGCCGAGCTTCTTTAATATATTGTCTGTAAAGAGATTGCCGGCTAAAGCTGTAATAGGGCTGCTAACTGCATTAGCTTTGCCTGTGAGCAGATTTTTAACCGCATCAAGTCCACCGGGCTCAGAAGCTGTCTGAGTTATACTTCCGATAATGGATTCTGAAAGACCACCAAGTACTTTGCCTTTAAGGTCCGAAGGGATATCTACACCCTTTGTTGCCGAGCCAACCTGACTCTTGATAAAATCACCTAATAACATAGCGAATAAGTTTTGAAGTTAAACGTAGTTTATTCTATTTGTGTACCAATTTCACTATATTCTCCACGTGTTGCGTGTGTGGAAACATATCTACAGGCTGCACCCCGACTATATCATATTTTCCTCCCGATAGGAGCAACTCCAAATCTCTTGCCTGACTTGCCGGATTGCAGCTCACATATACCAAAGTTTTAGGCTCTGCCTTTTGAATTACCTGTGCCACAGATGGATGTATTCCGGCCCTCGGTGGGTCCAACACCATAACATCCGGCCGACCATGGCTCTGTATAAACTCTTCTGTAAGCACATCTTTCATATCTCCGGCATAAAACTCTGCATTTGCAATACTGTTTGCCTGAGCATTTTTGCGGGCATCTTTTACAGCATCTTCAACATACTCTATTCCAATTACTTTTTGGGCCTTTGAGGCTAAGAAAAGAGCTATTGTGCCTGTACCTGTATAGAGGTCATACACAACTTCACTCCCTGTAAGAGCTGCGTAATCCCTTACTGCTGAGTAGAGTTTGTAGGCCTGTGCTGAGTTGGTCTGATAGAACGATTTTGGGCCTATGCTAAAAACAATATCCTCCATCTGCTCCGTAATGCACTCCTTTCCTTTATAAAAGAAGAGAGGGCAATCGGCATAACTATCGTTGGCTTTGTTGTTTACAACATAGTAGGCAGATGTAACCTCCTTAAACTGCTCAGTTATAGCATTCAGCAGATCACGCACTCTCATCTCTTCCTCGCGACTCAATTTTCCTCCAATCCGGGCTGTTCCAACCACAAGAATAACCATTACATCTCCCTTGCCGTTTTGAGCTGTGGAATCTGAAGTACGAATTACAAGATTGCGTAGAAAGCCGGTATGATTATATAAGTCAAAGAATTGCAGCTGCCGTTTAATTGCGTACTCCTTAACGAACAGGCGTATGGAGTTGGAAGGCTCTCTTTGCAGACGGCACTCCTTTATATCCAAAACCTTGCTGAACATTTGCGGAATATGGAATCCGAGTCCGAGTCGCTCTCTGTCTGTAAGAAGCCTTTCTGTGCCATCGGGATTAAGAGTCTCATTCTCAAATACCCAACGGCGGTCTGAGAAGGTATATTCCAACTTGTTACGGTACTCCGTAATCTTCTCCGAGCCAATAATAGGGGATAGGGGCGGCAGGGTAAGCCGGCCTATTCTCGTAAGCTGGTCATATACCTGCTGCTGTTTGAATTCCAACTGTTTATCGTATGGCAGGGCCTGCCAGGTACACCCTCCGCAAAGGCCATAATGAGGGCAAAAGGGCTCTTGGCGGATGGGGGATTTCTGAACCATACGCACTACAACTCCCTGCATATACCCTTTGCGTTTGCGGGTAAGGCGCACATCTACAATATCCCCCGGCACGCACTTTGGTACAAAGAGTACCTTGCCATCTATGTGAGCGAGGCCATTACCTTCCGCAGCAACGGCCTCAATCTCAACATTTTCAACAACTATCTGCTCTCTATTTCGTTTTCTGCTCATTCTATAGTATTAGCCTAAAAGGCAGCAATAAGCTCCTTATTGCTGTAAGCATCTGCTCCATAGCAGGTTTTTAGATAGGCTATTCCTATCTTGTAGTCCTCCTCCGTAAAGGAATCTGTA
>CADBUS010000059.1 GCA_902797895.1 uncultured Bacteroidia bacterium
TATATGCCGGAGAAAAAAGTTCAGCTTAAAAACATAGATCCCATTGATATTTATGGGATTAACGACAGAATAATAAACCACCTGTGTTCCTATTTCCCTAATCTTAAAGTAACTCCAAGAGATACCACCATAAAGCTAAAAGGGAGCTATAAAGATATAAGCAACTTTGAGAATGCAGTAGCCGCACTCACAAAGGTAAAGATGAACAAACGGCATCTGAATATAGATGATGTAGATCAGATTTTTGCCCTGAGCAAAAGAAGCTCCACCGCCTCAAATCAGGCGGCTGCGGACATTGCAGAAGATTCTGAACAAGAGGGAGATACCATTGTTATTGGCAACAGCGGCAAGGCGGTAAAGGCACGCACAAAGCACCAAAAAGAGCTTGCAGATGAGTACTATAAGAAAGATTTAATATTTGCTCTTGGACCAGCCGGAACAGGCAAGACCTACACCGCTATTGCCCTTGCAGTAAGAGCCTTGCAAAAGAAAGAGGTAAAGAGGCTCATTCTCACACGCCCTGCTGTGGAGGCTGGCGAGAGACTCGGATTTCTCCCCGGAGATTTGAAAGAGAAATTAGATCCATACTTGCAACCGCTCTACGATGCGCTGGGAGATATGATACCATCGCAAACTCTAAAAAAACTTATGGATGAGGGAGTTATACAAATAGCTCCGCTTGCCTATATGAGAGGCCGCACACTTGAGAGTGCCTTTGTAATTTTGGATGAGGCACAAAACACCTCACTCGGCCAGCTAAAGATGTTCCTAACCAGAATGGGTAACAACTCCAAGTTTATTGTTACCGGAGATATGACACAGATAGACCTCCCCAACAAAGAGGACAGCGGACTTGAAAAAGGAATCAAAATGCTCAAACGCATCAAAGGCATAGCAATAATAGAGTTTGATACAGAGGATATTGTCCGCCATCCTCTTGTAAGCAAAATAGTCTCCGCCTTTGAAAAAGAGTAGATTCTTTGCTGCGTTCAGCCCGACAACAGGCCGGGCACTCTGTTCTTATATTAGAATTTTACGGTAAGCTGGGTGTAGATACTACTTTTGTCTCTGAAGCCTCCGGTAAGGTTTTTGTATGTGTAGTTAAGCCTCAAATCCAGGTTTTTATGAGGCTCCCAACGAAAACCTGCTGTGTAATCCATTTCATAAATACCACTCGATTGGGTATCGGCATTAAAATAATCGGCCCTCGCAACAGCCATCAAATTTTTAGCAACCCAGACTCCACCGGCAAGATAAGCACCGGCAGATTTTAGCTCGCCCGTTTTACCGCCAATAAACTCGCCTCTTAAAAATCCCCAATTCGGTTTGTAATAGGCACCTGCACTATAACGCCACATTACCACATACTTATCAGTTGTTTGGGGAATAAAAGATTGAGTAACCGGGTCAAAGTTGGGATAAGCCCCCTCACCTCTTTGGAAAGAGGTTGAGAGATTAAGCTCTTTTATAGGATTTATCATAATCTTACCCACAACATCCTTGCTTTTGTTATTGTCTGTTGTGTTGATTTTGTAGCCATTGAATATAGCCAACTCATAGCTTAAAACACTATAACCATCTCTATGAAAAGCACTTCCAAGAAACTCTATACCTATATCGCGGCCGGCGGTAGAGGCGAGATCGCAAATATCGCCCCCCATTCTTGCAAGCCTCTGCACAGAATTAGCGTAATTAACAAACTCCAAAGCAGTTGGAGATATTCCCTCATTCTCGTAGGTAATCGGGCTTTTGAACTGCCCTATTTTTATACCAATCTCTTTTATGGGCATATAGGCCACAAACAAATCCAATATTTTAGGAGTTCCGGCAAAACTTGTATTAAACTTGTAATCTATGCTGCCATACTTGCCGCTATAGAGATTGCCGCTAAAGTTCAGCATTGCTCTGGTAATTTTAAAGGTAGAGGTTTTATCGTCTGCCCAATCGTAGCCAAGTTGTATGTAGCCGCCCGGATTAAGATTCTTAACAATCTTATCCCAAGCCGGAGATTTTTTCTCCAGATTGCTTTCTATCTTACTCAATCTTTCCTCTAAATTGTTCTGTGCGAGCAGTTTATTAGAAAAATACGCTCCAATCATTAGCAAAGCCGCAATGGCAAAGTATCTCTTCATCTTACTTATTTTAATAGTTTTTTTTTATCCCGATAATCTTCTTTTTCACGCTATCGGGAGGGCAAAAATAGTATTTTTGAGCATAAAATTTTGCAGAAAAGAAAAAAAGACATACCTTTGCAGCCCCATTGAGACAGAAGTGGGTTTTAGCATTGCTAAAAGAGATAAATAGTCTCGTAGCTCAGTTGGTTAGAGCACCACACTGATAATGTGGGGGTCCGCGGTTCAACTCCGCGCGGGACTACAAACTGGGGGACTAGCTCAGTTGGCTAGAGCACCTGCTTTGCAAGCAGGGGGTCAA
>CADBUS010000060.1 GCA_902797895.1 uncultured Bacteroidia bacterium
AAGAGGCACATAATCACGGATTGGAAATATAAAAAGCTAAAGACCTATGAAGAGACTACTTTTTATACTGCTTATATTTTCTGCAAGCCTGCTGTATGGCCAGAAGATAACTACCATTGAACAGATGAATTATGCCGGCCCGTTTGCGGTATCGGTTCCTAAAATTACAGATTCTCTCGGAGTGAATGGTAAGCCATTCAAAAATAGCGATTTGCTAAACTCTGTTTCTGAGAATGCACAAACCTCCGGCACTTTCAGTTCTAATGTTATACCATCGCTGAGAGAGAGTATGAGTATCTCTCTCTTTACCTTTTACATCAATAATCAGAACTTTACAAAGGCAGATATAAAAGTAAAGGGGCCAAAGAATTACAAGGTTTATCTGAACGGAAAAGAGGCATCCGGAAAGCTCAAACTTGAGCCAAAGAACAATAAGATAGTTATTAAAACTCTCTCGGAGGCAGGAGCTTCGGACTCTTTGAAGGTTACTTTAGAGGGGCAAAATCCTATCGCCTATCAGCTCTCCTCTACCCACTCATTTGGGTTGGATGATATGCTCTATGGAAAGAGAACTACCGGCTCCGCAATATCGGAGGACGGAAAGTGGATTATTGTAAATTACAGTGAGACAGGCCGTAATGGCCGCGCACGTACTTATCAGCAACTTAAAGAGCTTGCAAGCGGCAGATTGGTGGAGCAGAGGAATGGAATGCGCTGGTTCAATGGCGGAAACTACTACTGCTATGAGGAGATTACAGATGGTAATCGCAAGTTGATAAAGTGCAACCCTGCCACAGGCGAGAAGATTACCATAGCAGAGAACATTCCGCAAGGAGCTATTTTTGAGAGCCCTGCGGAGGATTATCTTATAATAGCCGGCTCTGAGGAGGGGCCAAAAGAGGATCCGGATGTATATCAGATACTTATGCCGGACGATAGGCAGCCTGGTTGGAGAAGAAGGAGTTATATTCAAAAGATGGATCTTAAAACAGGTGTGGTTCAGCGACTTACATTTGGCAACCGCTCATCGCGAGTATTTGATATATCTGCAGATGGCAAGAGTATTCTTTACGGAACAGCCTCTACTCAGATAAAAAAACGTCCTTTGAGTGTAGTGGATATATGCGTGATGGATGCTGCCACTCTAAAGGTAGATACCATTATCAAGCGCGGTGAGTTTATAGATGGAGCCTCTTTCTCTCCGGATGGTAAAAAGCTCCTTGTATCCGGCTCTCCTGAGGCTTTTGACGGCATAGGCTCGCAGCTTCCAAAAGGGCAGCCTGCAAATATGTACGATAAGCAGCTCTATCTCTACGATATAACAACAGGCCGTGTAACGCCTCTTACAAAGGAGTTCAACCCTTCAATAAGCCGCGTTGTATGGAGCAGAAGAGACAACCTTATATATGCCTCTGTTACAGAGGGTGAGTATGTTACATTCTACTCAATAAATCCTTCCAATGGAAAGATTAAGCAAATTCCTCTCCCTGTGGAGGTTATGGGAGCATACTCTCTGCCGGAAAAGGGTAGTATGATGAGCTATGTTGGGAGCGGCGCAACCTCTCCTTTGAAGCTCTATCTGATGGATATGAAGAGCCATAAGAGCTCGCTTTTGGAGGATTGCTCAAAAGAACAGTACAAGAATGTGGTACTTGGAGAGTGCAAGCCTTGGAGCTTCCGCTCGCGCCTTGGCGATACTATACAGGGCAGATTCTATCTTCCTCCGGATTTTGATGCCTCCAAAAAATATCCTCTTATTGTGAACTACTACGGTGGTTGCACTCCAACCACAAGAGGCTTGGAGGGCCGCTATCCGCAAGAGTATTATGCCTCTTTGGGCTATGTGGTGTATGTTCTTCAGCCAAGCGGAGCTATAGGGTTCGGCCAAAAATTCTCCGCCCGCCACGTTGAGACCTGGGGCAAATATGTGGCAGATGATATTATTGAGGGAGTAAAGAAGTTCTGCGATGAACACCCGTATGTGAACAGAGAGAAAATAGGCTGTATTGGAGCAAGTTACGGAGGTTTTATGACTCAGTATCTGCAAACAGTTACAGATATTTTTGCCTGTGCAATCAGTCACGCAGGAATAAGCAATATAGCAAGCTATTGGGGTGAAGGATACTGGGGGTACTCATACGGCCACGTGGCAAGTGCGGAGAGCTATCCTTGGAACAATCCTAAGATGTACACAGAGCAATCGCCGCTCTTTAATGCAGATAAAATTCACACTCCGCTACTTTTGCTGCACGGAGCAAGTGATACCAATGTGCCTCATATAGAAAGCATTCAGATGTTTACCGCCCTTAAAATTCTTGGCCGCGATGTGGCATTTGTGGAGGTAAAAGGGGAGGACCACTGGATTTTGGAGTATAGCAAGAGAATAAAATGGAGTAATACTATAATGGCTTGGTTCCAGAAGTATTTGAAAGATGATTCTTCTTGGTGGGATGAGCTCTACTCTCCTAAAAGCCTGTAATCAATCAGTTATAAATTTTTAAGAGTAATACTATGGATATAATTTGTGGAAATTGCAGTTTGGCAAACCCTTCAAATGCTAAGTTTTGTAAAGGTTGCGGATATGAGTTGATACCACCTGATAAAAATGAGCAGAGTACAAAAACAACTTCAACTAAGGAGCAGGAGCCTAAGGCGGAGGTGAAATCTGAGCAATCTGCAACTCAGCAGTCTGCAACTCAACAATCTGCAACTCAACAGTCTGCAACCCAACAGTCTGTAAATGGGCCGATAGATAGGAAACACGAGTTACCGCCTAAAACATATTTGGTGCACTCTATATTGGCTACAATATTCTGTTGCTTGCCGTTTGGTATAGTGGGAATAGTTTATGCTGCCGGTGTAGAGTCTGCCTTTTACAGAGGGTATCACGATTTAGCTCTGCAAAAGTCCAGAAGAGCAAAAATCTGGACAATTGTCGCTATAATCGTAGGCTTAATAGGTGGATTTCTTTATCTCTTGTTAATTTTAGGAGGAGCAATTGCATCTAAAACACTCTTAAATAATTAACCTTTTTAATGCAAAGGTGGTATAAGTTGCTTATAGCTTGCGGCCTACTGGTTGCAGTGATAATATATGCACTATTTGACCCTGCCGAGAGTGGACTATTCCCCAAATGTCCCTTTCTGCAACTAACCGGACTACTCTGCCCGGGATGTGGGAGTCAAAGAGCATTACACTCTCTGCTTGTGGGAGATATAAAGGCGGCATTCCATTACAATCCACTTGCCACTCTGCTCTTTCCCTATCTGATTTTAGGCTTTGTAGTAGAGTTGCTTCTATACTCAAAGAGCGGTACAAGTGGGAGCCCTAATGCTATTTTGTTATGGCTTAGAAAGTTTTTATTTGGCAGAGCGGCAGCTTATATTATCCTTGTGGCGGTGCTACTATTTTGGGGCGGTAGGAACATTCTATAAAGAATTTTACTAACTTTCTGCTTTGAAACAGCGATATGAAACCTATTCACAACAGCAAAACGCTTCGCTCAATTGAGCCTAAAAGGGCCTTCAGATTCTCTTTGGTCATTGCAGCCTCTCTGCTTTTGCTGCCTCTTGTAAACTCCTGTTTTTTATGGCCAAACAAGTGGAATATAAAGAATCAGGATATAGCAAGATATGTTGAGGAGAAGGTAGCGGCAGACTCCACCATTATGATGGCAAAGCCTATAAAAAAGGCCTGGGCAAAGATAACGGAGAATGAGCCGATTGTAAGGGATGGGCATTTGTATAACCGCTTTGAGTTTAAGTTTGGTTTTAGAGATGCAAACAAAAAGAAGGTTAAAGGAAAGGGAGTTGTGTATGAGAGAGATATGATTTATAGCGATTTAGAGATTACTCAGATAAAATAAGGCAGACATTATGAAGAGAGAAACCAACAGAAAAATTGCAGCCTCGGAGCTGTTGCTCAATGCAGACGGCTCAATATATCATCTCAATTTGAGGCCGGAGGAGCTTGCAGATACGGTAATACTTGTTGGAGATCCTGGCAGAGTTGCTATGATTGCAAAGTATATGACCGCAATAGAGTTTACAAAGCAAAGCCGTGAATTTGTCTCTACCACAGGTATGTACAAAGGTAAAAGAATTACTGTTCTCTCCAGTGGAATTGGAACAGACAATATAGATATAGTAATGAACGAGTTGGATGCGGTGGCCAATATCGATTTCAACACAAGGGAGATTAAAAAGCGCAAGAAGAAACTTACCCTTGTAAGAATTGGTACAAGCGGTGCTCTGCAGCCGGACATTCCACTCGGCTCATTTGTACTCTCCCATATATCAATAGGTTGCGATGGATTAGTGAATTGGTATGCCAATCGCGATAATGTTACTGAAAAGAGTATGGAGGAGGCGCTTGTAAGGCATATGAATTGGGATGCAAATCTGCCGCGGCCATATCTTGTTAAAAATTCGGAGAGGCTGATAAAGGCGTTCAAGCGTAAGACAGTAAAGGGTATGACTATCTCTGCACCAGGCTTTTTCGGCCCTCAGGGCAGAGTGCTTCGCCTTGGTTTAGCTATGCCGGATATGAACAAAAAATTTGAGAGCTTCTCCGCAAAGGGCTATCGCATAACCAATTACGAGATGGAGGGGAGTGCCATTGCCGGACTGGCCCATCAGCTTGGGCACGATGCCATTACAGTATGTTGCATAATAGCAAATCGTTACAGAAAAGAGGCAATAACAGATTATCATCCTTACATAGATAAACTTATTCGCCTTGTATTGGATACTCTTGTTACATTGGATAAGAAAAGGCAAAACAAAAGCAAATAAAAACTCTCTGATATGTTAGATTTCAATAATTTAGAAATTGCATTCTCATCTAAGAGCGATAGTGAGCTCAAGAATGCGCACCTGCTTTTTAGCACACTCAAACATCCGGGGCTTGTAAAGTTCCTCAAGGGAGCATCAAACTTGGCTCTCGCTATTCATTTTCCTATAGGCTGGGCAGTAAAACCTACTCTGTATAAGCAGTTTGTTGGTGGAGAAACCTTGCAGGATTGTCAGAAGATTATAGATCATCTTAAACAGTTTGGGGTAAAATCTACATTGGATTTTTCAGCAGAGAGTAAGAAGACACCTGAGGGGATAAAGGCCACATTTGAGGAGACTATCCGCTCAATAGATTTTGCAAAGGGAAATCCTAACCTTGCATACGCAGTATTCAAGCCATCTACAATAGTTAGAGATGAGGTACTTGCAAAGGCTTCCGAGAAGAGAGAGCCTCTTACAGAGCAGGAGCAGAAGGAGTATCAAGAGTATCGCGAGAGATTTGCGGCCTTCTGCCAGAGAGCTTACGATAACGATGTAAGGCTTATAATAGATGCAGAGGATTACTGCTTCCAAGATGATATAGATGAGCAGACAGATCAGATGATGCGTAAATATAACGGCAAGAGGGCTATTATATTTGCCACTTTGCAGATGTATCGTCACGATAGAATGCCTTATCTTGAAAGGATTTACAAAGATGCCTGCGAGAAGAACTATATAGCCGGAATCAAGTTTGTAAGAGGTGCCTATATGGAGGAGGAGAGGGCGCGTGCCGCCGCAATGGGCTATCCTGATCCTATCTGCAAAGACAAGCCTGCAACCGATGCCAATTACGATGCCGGTGTTAAGTTTGTTATGGATCATCTGGATCATTTTGAGCTGTTTATGGGAACTCACAACGAGGAGAGCAACTATAAGTTAGCCAAGTTGATAGATGAAAAGGGAGTGGCTCGCGGCGATGAGAGAATCCACTTTGCACAACTGCTCGGTATGAGCGACAATATCTCCTATAATCTTGCACACGAGGGGTATAATGTTACAAAATATGTCCCTTACGCCACAGTAAGAGATGTAGTTCCATACCTTATCCGCCGTGCGGAGGAAAACACCTCAGTAGCAGGCCAAACCGGCCGCGAGCTCAATATGCTCTCCGCCGAACTCAAGCGCCGCAAAGAGGCCAAAAAGAAGAAATAGAGCATAGCAGACCGACTTGCTCAAAAAAATGGCAGCCCTTAGGCTGCCTTTTTTTTGAGCGGAAAACGGGATTCGAACCCGCGGCCCTCAGCTTGGGAAGCTGATGCTCTACCAACTGAGCTATTTCCGCATTGCCGTAGGGCTTCTGCCCTTGGCGGCACAAATGTAAGAAAAAAATACGAATCTGTTTGGCGATTATTTGAAATCAATTTTTTGAGCTATTTTTGAGGGATTTTTGAGGGATTGCACATATAGATTCTTCGCTGCGCTCAGAATGACAGGAGAGCGCTCAGAATGACAGGAGAGCGCTCAGAATGACAGAGCAGAGCAGCACAGCCCCAGCCGCAGACATCCGCTTGTCGGCTAGTCAAGGATGGGGACTGTGCTGTCTGCGAAGTTGCGACTGGAGGGCAGTGTAATACTAAAGGAAGCTGGGCGCCCACGCCCGTCAACCTAACGGAGTGAACTTCCTGTGCATTACAGCTACCGTAAGGAGCTGAATAGATTCTTCGCTTGCGCTCAGAATGACAGTGAGCAAAGCGTTCTGAATGATGTGAAAAAAGTTGAGAAAATAGAGATTCAATGAATAAGCTACAACTATGCAAATAGCTTAATATGAGCTTTTTATGCCCCCCCCCCCTGCCAAATTGGCA
>CADBUS010000061.1 GCA_902797895.1 uncultured Bacteroidia bacterium
CCTCTTTTCTGCTGTTGCCGCAGGTTGTTATATGATATGTGAAGATAGTGTTGGGATGGAGAGAAATAAAGCTCTCCACCTGCCTTATCGTAAGATTGCACAAATCTCCCCTAAGCTCTGTAAACGGGTGTTTCTCAGCAATTTTAAGGCATTGCGTTAAACTCCGCTCTGCAATGGTTACACATAGTCTGCTCTCTATTTCCGAGCTATTGTACATATCTGCGCTATGGTTTATCTTATTGCTATAACTCTGTTATCATCTTTTTTAACAGGCTCATATCCACCAAATAATCTTCTACTTTGCCAAAATCCAAAGGGAGAATGAAGTGAATTTTACCTGCAACCCTCTTCTTATCCATACTAATGTACTCTGCAAGCAGATTTAACGGATAGGGAGATTCTGTGGGGAGGCCGATTCTGTTAAAATCTTCTGTAAGCTGTGCAACAAAACTGCTACTGCATTTGCCAATTTTAAGGGAGAGCTTTGCAGCCACCATAAGACCTATGCTAACAGCTTCTCCGTGAGATATTTCATTATCTGAGGAATCTGCTACAATCCTCTCTATTGCGTGGCCAAAAGTGTGGCCGAGGTTTAGAAATCTTCTGCAACCTCTCTCAAATTGGTCGCTCTCAACAATCCTCAATTTGTGTGCTGCGCAGGTTGCAATAATTTTGTTCAGACGCTCTTTATGGCTATCAGACAGGCTGTTATAGGAGGCAAAAAAATCTGCGCTCTCTCTGTATAAAGAGCCATCGGTTATAATAAAAGTTTTAAGAATCTCGGTAAAGCCATCGCAAAGCTGCCTTTGTGAGAGCGTTGCAAAAAAGCGGCTGCTAAGATATATCCATTCGCCCTGGCGTATAGTTCCTATAATGTTCTTATACCCAAGCAGATTTACTCCGTTCTTTCCACCTACGGCGGCATCTGCCTGGGCAAGCGGCGTGGTGGGAACAAGGCCAAACCTTACTCCACGCATATATGTAGCTGCCACAAAGCCGGCAATATCTGAAACAACTCCTCCGCCAATTCCAATAATAAAGCTCTCCCTATCTGCCCCCATCTTCAGCAATCTCTTGTAAATTCTCTCTACACTCCCAAGGCTTTTGTGATGCTCATCTGCCGTTATGGCAATTACTTTGCACTCAGGCAACTCCATCTCTTTAAGATAGCTCTTTACCGCTCTGTCTATAATAACGAACAGAGAGCTGCAAGGCGGTATATAGCTTTTAATATGAGCTAAATCTGTATGAGCGTATAAATCCATAGTTGCACAGCCGCTACTTATTTTCTGCAAAGATAACGCTATTACCTCAAAAAGCCGCCCCTTCTTCCCCCTCGCCGGCAGATGAGATCTGTTATGTGTATCTGGGATTGGGAGGAAGTTATTAAATTTGCAAAAAGATAAATCGATGGCAGCAACCACAACTACGGCAGCCGCAACTACAGCAGCCGCACCAAAAACTAAAACAAATCGTTATGTGGCCCTGGATGTTCTGAGGGGTATGACGGTGGCCGGAATGATATTGGTTAATAACCCCGGCTCTTGGAGTTTTCTCTATAAACCATTAAGGCACGCACCTTGGGCCGGTTGTACTCCTACCGACTTGGTCTTTCCTTTCTTTTTGTTTGTGGTGGGGGCTGCAATGGCCTTCTCCTTTGCAAAGTATGGTGAGAGCCTCTCCAAAGCGAGTGTTGGCAAATTGCTCAAACGCGGCGCTCTGATATTTCTTGTAGGTCTGTTGCTGAATGCTTTTCCGTTTGTGCAAATGCCTATGAAAGAGGGGCTTGGCTTTTGGGGGAATGTGGCCTACAAGTTTGAGCATATTAGGATTTTTGGAGTGTTGCAGCGCATAGCTCTCTGCTATATTGTTGGTGGTTTTATTGCCCTGTGGCTCAAAAGACCAAAGAGAATTATAACGGCTATGGTTTTGCTCTCTGCTCTGCATATTTTGGTGCTTGCTTTGCTCAGCGATGGGGCCTCCTCGCTCTTTTTGGGAGAGAGCGTTAAAGCTACGGCGGCAGGGCGTGCAAGCGGTGCCTTTGATGTAAACTTTTTGAATATGCTTGGGCTCAATGGTGAGAACCACGTTTATCACGGCGAGAAATTTCCTTTTGATCCAGAGGGGCTTATAGGGGTACTCTCCGGCTCGTGTACCGTTTTGCTCGGCTTTCTGATAGGCAATATATGCAGAACAACCGAGAGTAAAATTGAGGTGGTGGCACGCCTGTTTGTAATTGGAATGGTCTGCCTTGGCCTTGGCCTTATTATGAGTATTTGGCTCCCGATAGTTAAGAAAATATGGACCGCCTCCTACGTTTTGTATGCCGGCGGTTGGGCGATTCTAATGCTTGGCTTTTTTATCTATTTTATTGATATAAAGGGAAAAGAGAGGCTCTTTACTCCATTCAAGGCTCTTGGTATGAATCCGCTCTTTGCCTTTGTGATGGCCGGATTGTTTGTTAAAATTTTGGGGCAGATGATACGCTGGAAGGCTACCGCCATTGCTGCAGACGGCACAAGCGAGGAGAAGGTTTATACACCGCTAAATTGGTTTTATCAGAATATCTGCTGCCCTCTTTTTGGCGGAAGCAATGAGAATGCCTCTTTGATGTACGCCATCTGTTATGTGTTGGTATTCACGCTAATGGCCTACATACTTTATAGGAAGAAAATTGTTATTAAGCTCTAATGGTCTGTTTGTCAGATATTAAAACTTTGCAAAGATTGCTCTATGAGAAAAATTATAATGCATAATGGTAAGCCTATGAATGCTCTGCGATGGGACGGAGTTAACATTGAGGAGGTTAAGGAGTTTGCAGGCGAAGCTCTTATGCAGCCCCATTTGTGTATGGGCTTTGTGTATCTCTATATTGTTACTCCCGATGGCATAGCCCAATGCAATGAGGGAGATTGGATTTTGAAGGATGAAAGCGGAGTTTGCTATGTGCGTAGCGAGCAGGAGAGTGAGGAGCAAGCAGAGCCGGCAAAAGCAGAGCAGAATGGGGCGCCAACAAAGGCCGCCGGTAGAGTTGTAGAGATAAAAGATAGTGCAGGCAATGTGCTTAAAACCATCAGAATAGCCTCTTTAGCCAATATAAACAATGCGGCAAAGGAGTTTATAGAGTTTATCTCAGCCTCCCCATTGCAGAGCAATATATTTGCATTTTATGGCAAGATGGGTGCCGGCAAAACCACCTTCATTAAAGCACTTTGCAAATATTTGGGAGCGTCGGATGTGGTAAACAGTCCAACCTTTACAATTGTAAACGAATATGGCAGCGCCAAGGGTTTCCCTATTTATCACTTTGATTTTTACAGAATCAAAACTCCGGCTGAGGCTTTGGATATAGGTGTAGCAGAGTATTTTGCTGCAGAGGGATTATCTTTTATAGAGTGGCCGGAAAAGATAAAAGAACTTCTCCCCACAGATGCAATAACTGTCTGCATCTGTGAGGAGTGAAGTTCTTTCTGAAACCTATATATAACTTCCTATTTTACAAAAACCATCTCATCCAACAGATACTTTGCGCCGCCTATATGCTCAATGTTAAAGAGCACATATCTTACATCAAGTGAGATATTTCTGCAAATCTCAGGATCGTATGCAATATCGCTCATAGTACCTTCCCAAACGCGGTCGAAGTTTATACCTATAAGGTTGCCGTTGGCATCCAATACAGGGCTGCCTGAGTTTCCGCCGGTGGTGTGGTTGGTGGCAAGGAAGCAGACCGGCTGGGCCTCGTGGCCTCCCTCGGCATATATATCTCTGAGCTTTTGCGGAATGTTGTAGTCAAAAATATCAGGATTATCCTTCTCTATAATACCCTTTAGGGTAGAGAATGGTTTGTAGTAGATGGCATCTGCCGGAGAGAAGCCCTTAATGTGGCCGTAAGCAACTCTAAGAGTGAGGTTTGCATCTGGATAGAACTGCTTGTTCTTTTCAAAATCCATCTGCCCCTGCATATAATCTCTGTATGCAACCCTAATCTCGGAGTTGAGGCGGTTTATTGTTGGGCGAAGCTCGGAATTATACCAATGATAAAAGGCTTCAAACATCTCAAAAGCAGGATCGCTTTTAGCTTTATCTAAATCTTTTTCGGTAAGGGCGAGCACTTTAGCTTTATCGGTAAAGAGAGAATTCTTAAAGATATACTCTTTCCATTCCTCCACGCTGCCATACTTTTTAAGTGCATCTTTTAGATATTGCGGCTTAAATCTCTCCTCCATATTGTTATTGAAAGAGGTTACCATAGCTACAAAAATCTCCTCATCTATTGGCTGATAGTAATCTTTGAAGAAGCTCTCTGTATAGTTATTTTTTGCATCAAAACTTCTTAAATGGCTTGTAACATTAGAAGCTAAATTAAGAAGCTCAATAGTTCTGATGGTCTCTGTATAGTATTCGTATGCAAGGAAATATGGGTTGCGCTCTGCATACAAAGCCTCCAATTTTTCTAAAACTCCGTTGTAGCGATTACCCTTTGCCCACTCCTTGAAACGCTTCTCGTAGGCTTTTTTGCTCTCTACTGTTTTCATCTTCTTGATACCCTTCTCTTCTCCCTGCCACTTCTTCCAAGCATTTGCAACAGAGGCATTTTTTGAGGAGTACTGTATTCTCACAGCTTGATTTTGGGACATATATTTTTTCTGAATATCGAGCCTCTGAGTTCTTAGAGCAATCTTCTGAGGGTCAGAAACTTCTGCAGTATATCTAACCTCGTCTGAAGTTACATACTCCTTTGTGCTGCCCGGGCAACCATATACAAATGTAAAGTCTCCCTCCTTAACTCCGCCGAGCGAAATTTTGAAGAACTTTTTAGGGCGGTATGGCACATTCTCCTCTGAATATTCGGCAGGGTTGTTCTCCTTGTCTGCATATACTCTGAATATGGAGAAGTCTCCTGTGTGGCGCGGCCACATCCAGTTATCGGTATCGCCACCGAACTTTCCTATTGAGGATGGCGGAGCACCCACAAGGCGCACATCCTTAAATACCTTAAATACAAACAAGAAGTATTGATTGCCGTAGTAAAGCCCCTCAACATTGGCATTGAGCCCCTTGCCCTTTGCCATAGCCGCCGCTGTAAGGCGCTGGGAATTAACCCTTATTATAGAATCTCTCTGCCTCTCGCTCATAGATGGTTTATAGCCTTTCAGCACCTTTGAGGTTACATCCTCCATATACTCCAAAAAGCTGACGGAAAGCCCTTTGTTAGGGAGCTCCTGACTGCGGTTCATAGCCCAGAATCCATCTTTAAGATAGTCGTGCTCTACGCTGCTGTGCTTTTGGATGTAGCCGTAGCCGCAATGGTGGTTGGTAAATAACAGACCTTGGTCTGAAACCAGCTCGCCTGTGCAGCCGGAGCCAAAGAGCACAACAGCATCCTTCAAAGAGGCTTTGTTTATGCTGTAAATATCATCTGCAGAGAGTTTGAATCCTTTAGCCTTCATATCTGCAATTCGCTCAGAGATAAGGGCAGGAAGCCACATTCCCTCATCTGCTTTAAGCGGTTGAAAAGCTGCAAGTGCAAGCAGCATTAAGAGAGTTAATCTTTTCATAGGTATCAATATTATCTTTACAAAGATATGAATCTGTTTTGAAAAAAGAGGTTTTTGCTCCTACAGATGGAGCAAAACAGAAAAAAATAGAAAAAATTATCGCTATTATTGTTATTATTATTATATTTGTCCGTGCTTATAAAATAATTCTAATAACTAAACTTTTAAAAACTATGTTACAAAAAACAATTTCCAAATTAGGATTTTTGTCTCGAGTAGCTTGCTTATTAGCTTGTATGCTTGTTTTTATTCCTATGAGCTGCGAAAAAACGGCACCTAAAGTCCCTAAAGAGAAGGCTGAAATTGTGGTTGCGCCGGGGAGTCTTGCTATTGTTAATAATGGTTTAGATCTATCGGGGGAGTCAAGCTCTCATTCCGTTAGTTTTACCTCTACCAAAGATTGGACTATTACAATTGTATATCCGGTTGCTGCAACAAAAGCAAACTCCTGGGTTAGAGTTTCTCCTATGTCCGGAAAAGCCGGCGCTCATAACATAAAGATTGAAATTGATAAGAACCTGACAGACAGGGAGCGCTTGGTTAATCTGTTGCTAAAGTCTCTTGATTTGGAAATAGAGATACCAATCAGACAAAAACCACTTAATATTCCTGTACAAAGTATAATTCTTAACAGAAATTATCTGAATTTAACAAAAGGTGCAAGTGAGGTTTTGACTGCTATAGTTAAACCGGATAATGCTACCTATAGAGCCATTAGCTGGAGCTCATCTAATTCGCAAGTTGCTACAGTAGATAATAATGGTAAGGTGGTTGCTAAAGGTGGAGGAAAGGCTGTTATATCTGCAACAGCCGGTGGCCAAACTGCTACCTGCGAGGTAACCGTTTCGGTACCGGTTTCTTCTGTTTCACTTAACAAAACCAATTTAACTATGGTAGCAGGGGCAACTGAAGTTTTGACCGCTACAATTACACCGGCTGACGCTACAGATAAAATAGTTATCTGGAGCTCTTCAAACCCGCAAGTTGCTACGGTAAGTGAAAATGGTACAATTAAGGCTCTTTTACCGGGTACAACTCAAATAAAAGCTACCTGTGCAGGTGGAGGCAGGAGCGCAACTTGTACAGTTAAAGTACTTAAAGATGGAAGTATTGGAGATAGAGATGGAGAAGTTATCTAAGATATAGCCGTATATTAATTTTTCAAAATAGAATAACAATGAAAAGAATAGATATAAGATATAGAAAAATATTCTCTCTTGCGTTATTTTTCGCAATTTCGTTGGCGGCTGTTACAGGCTGTACAAAAGAGGAGAATTTTGTTAAAGAAGAGGCAAGCATAACTCTTCTAAAGGCTACTGTTTCCGGAGAGTATGAGACAAAAACTCTCCATCAGTTTGCAGATAATAAGCTAAAAGTAAAATGGGCTTCAGGCGATCAGATACGCCTCTTTGTTGGCACTAATAGTTACAAGCTCGTTCAGACCGGTGCTATTACAGACAATGGTCATACTGCGCTATTTGCTCCGGAGGCATCTCAGACTATTGCACTTTCCGGCCAAACAGTTACTGCTGTTTATCCTTTTATTTCAAACCTTTCCTACAATATTCAAATTCAGAAAGGTACTTTGGAGAGTCTGCCTTCCACAGATATTCTTTTAGCCTCAGCAACCATAACTGGTTCAGCTATAGAAGAGCTGTCATTCTCACCTTTATGTGCTATTTTAAGGTTACCAAAGGAGAGTCTGATAACAGATGAAAATTACACAGGCAATCTGAATCTGACCTTTACAGGTACTAATGTAGGTGGTGTAGTAGAACTATCTCAATCCGGAGATATAACCATCACTCCTTCAAATATTGAAATCAGCACAAGAGTAACTAAAGGAAAACTGAACTCAGATTTATATGTAACATTTGCCCCTATATCAAAGCAAGGTAAATTCACTTATAGTTTGAAAAGTGATAAAAAAGAGCAATACAACTTTGATATTGAGAATATAAACACTCAAAAAATATATATAGTACAAGAACTCTCACAAAAAGGAGTGGTTATATTTGAAGATGAGAATTTTAAGAAGTATTGTGTAGATAACTTTGATAAAGATGGCGATGGTGAGATTAGCTATCAGGAGGCAGAGGAGGTTAAG
>CADBUS010000062.1 GCA_902797895.1 uncultured Bacteroidia bacterium
GGAGAGGTAAGAGCTATCGAGAGTGTTCTGAAAAGTGTAAGAGAGGGGGAGAGAGTTTTGGCGCTTATAGACGAGCCGGCTCGCACCACCAACCCAATAGAGGGCACCGCGCTTGTTACGGCATTATTAGAGATATTGAAAGGCAGGCAGTTGTCTGCACTTATAACAACGCACTACAATTTGGAGGGCAACTTTTTCCGCCGCCTAAAGGTAAAGGGGTTGAAAGATGGGAGAATGGATTACACCTTGGTGGAGACAAAAGAGGGGGAGATTCCGCAAGAGGCTATAAATGTGGCAAGAAGCCTTAATGCAGATAGTCAGTGGTGCGATATGGCAGAGAAGATACTTCACAAAAAATAAGACTTAACTATGCAGAGTAAATTAGGTTTAGATTTTAAGAAAGTTGAACAGGCCAAAGCCTTGGCAGAGAAGGTGGCCGTTGAGGTTCAGGCTTTTGTGGAGCGCTATACAACAGTTGCAACAGAGAGAACTATAGCCCGTGCGCTTGGTATAGACGGGGTGGACGAAGGCAATGTTCCTCTTCCAAATGTGTTGGTAGAACTCCTTAAAGAGAAAGGGGTGCTCGGCCAGGGAGTGATGTTCTACATAGCAAACGCTATGCTCTCCACCGGATTGCAGCCCCAGCAGATTGCAGAAAAAATTGCAAAGGGAGGTTATGATATAACCAAGGATATTGTTACCACAGACAAGGCCAAATTGCAGCAAGTTCTACAACCTGTAATAGATTCCACAATAAACAGAATAAGGGAGAACAGGCTCAGGAGAGAGCGTTATATTGCTGAGTATGGGGAGGATAGAGATCGCCCATATATCTATGTTATTGTGGCTACCGGCAATATCTATGAAGATGTTGTGCAGGCGCAGGCGGCAGCAAGGCAGGGGGCGGATATTATTGCAGTAATACGCACAACAGGGCAATCGCTATTGGACTATGTGCCATACGGGGCTACTACAGAGGGTTTTGGAGGTACTTTTGCCACGCAGGAGAACTTCCGCATTATGCGCAAGGCATTGGACGAGGTGGGGGAGGAGTTGCACCACTATGTGCGCCTATGTAACTATTGTTCAGGGCTTTGTATGCCGGAAATTGCAATTATGGGAGCATTGGAGGGGCTGGATGTTATGCTCAACGATGCCCTCTACGGCATATTGTTCAGAGATATAAATATGCAGCGTACCCTTATAGACCAATACTTCTCCAGAATAATAAATGGCTTTGCAGGGGTTATTATAAACACAGGAGAGGATAACTATCTGACCACTGCCGATGCTATTGAGGCGGCCCACACCGTTCTTGCCTCAGACCTTATAAATGAGCAGCTTGCGCTCTATGCCGGCTTGCCTGAGGAGCAGATGGGATTGGGACACGCCTTTGAAATGGATCCAATGCAGAAAAATGGTTTTCTTATGGAACTTGCTCAGGCTCAGATGACAAGAGAGATATTCCCTAAGGCTCCGCTGAAATATATGCCGCCAACCAAGTTTATGACCGGCAATATATTCCGCGGCCATATACAAGATGCTCTCTTTAATATTGTGGGAATTTGGACAAGGCAGGGAATACAGCTCTTGGGTATGCCTACAGAGGCAATCCACACTCCGTTTATGAGCGACCGCTTCCTCTCAATAGAGAATGCCCGCTATATCTTCAACAATATGCACGATATTGGAGATGAGATGGAGTTTAAGGATGGAGGTATTATTAAAAACAGGGCCAAAGAGGTGTTGGACAATGCAATAGAGCTCTTGAATGAAATGGTTTCAGAGGGGCTTTTCAATACTTTGGAGCAGGGTAAGTTTGGAGATGTAAAGAGGCCGAAGAATGGTGGCAAGGGGTTGGACGGAGTTACAGAAAAGGGTGCCAACTATATGAATCCGTTTGTTGAACTAATGAAAGGGAGGAAATAAATTATGAGCGAAGGTTTATACTCAATGGAGGCCAAGAATTATGATAAAACCCTTGACCTTAAAAAAGTTAAGCCATACGGTGATACAATGAACGATGGCAAGGTGCAGTTGAGTTTTACGCTCCCTGTGCCGGCCGGAGCAGAGGCCATAGAGGCGGCCAAGCAACTTATAAAAAAGATGGGCTTTGAGAATCCTTTGGTTGTTTTTTCTCAAGAGCTGACTCCAGGCTTTACCTTCTTTAACTGCTACGGCTCTTTGACTCACACAGTTAACTATGCAGATATTTATGTTCCAAAGGTGGAGAGCAAGGTTATGAGTATGGAGGCCACAGACGACTTTATAAGCCAAAAGATAGGCCGTCCGCTTGTAATTGTTGGGGCGAGTACCGGCACAGATGCCCATACGGTTGGTATAGATGCCATAATGAATATGAAGGGTTATGCAGGCCACTATGGTTTGGAAAGATATAGAATGATAGAGGCTTATAATCTTGGCAGCCAGGTACCTAACGAGGAGTTTTTGGCTAAGGCAATAGAGCTAAAGGCAGATGCGCTGCTTGTATCTCAAACCGTAACGCAGAAGGATGTGCATATACACAACCTAACCAACCTTATAGAGCTTATGGATGCAGAAGGGCTTAGAGATAAGATGATTGTGGTGTGCGGAGGAGCCAGAATAAGCCACGAGCTTGCAAAGGAGCTTGGCTACGATGCCGGCTTTGGCACCAATACATACGCAGACGATGTGGCAAGTTTTATCGCCGAGGAGTTTGTTAAAAGAAATATGAAATAATAAATAATAATATAAAAATCAGGATTATGGATAAACAGCAAATTAGAGAGTTTATTGCCAAGCGTGCAGCTCTCGAGCTTAAAGATGGCGATGTTGTTAATCTTGGAATAGGGCTTCCTACCCTTATTCCTAATTATCTTCCGGATGGCGTAAGCGTTACCATTCAGTCTGAGAACGGTTGTTTGGGAATGGCTGCAGATCCTTCACTCTCAGGGGGAGAGAGAGATACTCACTGGATTGATGCCGGCGGCGGATATATCTCTTATGAGAAGGGGGCAGCCTCTTTTGACTCTGCAACAAGTTTTGCAATGGTTAGGGGCGGCCATATAAATGTAACCTTCCTCGGTGCGCTTGAGGTAGATGAGAAGGGCAACCTTGCCAACTGGATAATCCCTGGCAAGAAGGCTCCCGGAATGGGTGGCGCAATGGATTTGCTTGTTGGAGCAAACAAGGTAATCCTCACTATGGAGCATACAGCAAAGGGCGCTCCTAAAATACTTAAAGAGTGCCGCTTGCCTCTTACAGCCGCAGGCCAGGTAAATATGATTATTACCGAAATGGGTGTAATGGAGATTACCAAAGAGGGCATAGTGCTTACAGAGATAAACCCGGAGTTTACAGTGGAGCAGGTACAGGCAGCAACAGAGGCAACTCTTATAGTTGCAAAAGATTTGAAACAGATAAAATTATAGTATAGGATATGGATTTTGAATTGACTAAATCGCAAAAGCTGTTTCAGCAGATGATAAGGGAGTTTGCCGAGAAAGAGGTAAAACCCATTGCTGCTGAGGTAGATGAACAGGAGAGGTTCCCTTCTGAAAATGTGGCCAAACTCGCTAAGTTGGGCGTGCTTGGTATTCCAACTCCAAAGGAGTATGGCGGAGCCGGCGGAGACCACGTAATGTACACCGTTGCTGTTGAGGAACTTTCCAGAGTTTGCGCAACAACAGGCGTAATAGTTTCTGCACATACATCACTCTGCGAAGATGCCATTTTAGATAATGGAACTCCGGAGCAGAAGAAAAAATATCTCCCAAAGCTGGCAAGCGGAGAGTGGATAGGGGCCTTTGGCCTTACCGAGCCTAATGCCGGAACAGATGCCTCTGCGCAACAGACTATGGCTGTGGCAGACGGAGATTACTACATACTCAACGGTACCAAGATATTCATTACAAATGCAGGTGAGGCAGATGTTTATGTAATTGCCGCTATGACAGATAAATCCAAGGGCAATAAAGGCATTACAACATTTATAGTTGAGGCCTCAACCCCAGGATTCTCTATCGGCAAGAAAGAGCATAAGATGGGTATCAGAGGCAGCGCAACCTGCGAGCTTATTTTTGAAAATTGCAGAGTTCCTAAAGAGAATATGTTGGGGGCTCTCGGCGGTGGTTTTGCTATTGCAATGAAAACATTGGATGGCGGTAGAATAGGTATTGCCGCACAGGCTCTTGGTATAGCACAAGGAGCTATGGATGAGACAGTTAAATACTGCAAGGAGAGAAAGCAGTTTGGCAAGAGCCTCGCTCAATTCCAGAATACTCAGTTCCAGCTTGCAGATTTGCAGACCAAAATTGAGGCATCGAGATATTTGGTAAGAGCTGCTGCCTGGAAGAAAGACCACGGAATGCCATTCTCTGCAGATGCCGCTATGGCCAAGCTCTTTGCGGCAGAAACCGCTATGGAGATGACAACCAAGGCAGTACAGTTCCACGGAGGATATGGCTACACAAGAGAGTATCCTGTGGAGAGAATGATGAGAGATGCCAAGATTACCGAGATTTATGAGGGTACATCTGAGGTACAGAGAATGGTTATTGCCGCCAAATTGTTCAAAAAGTAAAATAGAGAGTTATGAATATAGTAGTTTGCGTAAAACAGGTGCCGGATACTACCGTAGTTAAGATAGATCCGGTAAAGAATACCCTAATAAGAGATGGTGTTCCCTCTATTATGAATCCCGATGATAAGGGAGGCTTGGAACTTGCTCTGCAGCTGAAAGATAAATGCGGAGCCACCGTTACCGTAATTACAATGGGCCCTCCGCAGGCAGACCTCGTATTGAGAGAGGCATTCGCTATGGGGGCAGACAGAGCTATTTTACTCACAGATAGGGCTTTTGCAGGTGCAGATACTTTGGCAACCTCCAACGCTTTGGCAGGCGCGCTCAAAGTAATTCCTTACGACCTTGTAATAACCGGCCGCCAGGCCATAGATGGCGATACCGCGCAGGTAGGGCCGGAAATGGCTGAACATCTTGCACTTCCGCAAGTTTCATACGTAGTGGGCTGCGAGTATAAGGGGGGCAACAATTTTAGAGTAAAGAAAGAGACCGAAGATGGCTACGAGATACTTGATGTTGAAGGACCTGCGGTATTTACCGTATTGGCATCAGGCTTTGATGCACGCTATATGAGCGTTGGCGGTATTGTAGATGCCTTTGAAAAGGAGGTAGAAATATGGCCGGCAAGCAAGCTCGATATAGATCCTAACAAGCTCGGCCTAAAGGGCTCACCTACAAAGGTTATGAGGGCCTTTACAAAAGCCACCAAGGCGGCAGGGCAGGTTTATGAGGTAGATGCAGAACAGGCTGTGGATGTTATTTTGGAGAAGATGAAAGAAAAGTTTATTATTTAATTGCCTAATACCTAAAGATATGAATAAAGCAGAATATAAAGATGTATATGTTTATGCAGAGCAGAGAGAGGGTAAGATACAGTCTGTAGCCCTTGAGCTTTTGGGAAAGGCAAGGGTGCTTGCAGATGCACTTGGAGAGAAGGTTGTAGCCCTCTTCCCTGGTTATAAAAACAAAGAGGCTGCAAATGAGCTTATTGCGTGGGGTGCAGACAAGGTTATAGTGATGGATGCCCCTGAGCTTGAGAACTATCTTACAGAGCAGTACTCACAGGCAATGAGCCAGGCCATAGATAAATACAAGCCGAGCATAGTGCTACTTGGTGCCACAACTATCGGTAGGGATTTAGGGCCGAGGCTTGCAAGCCGCTTGGCAACAGGCCTTACCGCCGATTGCACATCGTTGGATATATCTGAGCAGAGAGAGTTGCTTATGACTCGTCCTGCCTTTGGCGGAAACCTTATGGCTACCATTATGTGTACAGACCACAGGCCGCAGATGTCAACGGTGCGCCCCGGAGTTATGCAGAAGGGAGTTAAGGATACCAATCGCAAGGGAGAGATAGAAGTGCTTGATATTAAGTTTGATAGCTCAAAGTTTAAGGTAAAACTTGTAGAGAAGGTTAAAGAGAACAAGGGCAAGGTGGATATAACAGAGGCCAAGATACTTGTTAGTGGTGGCCGCGGAGTGGGCAACAAGGAGGGATTTGCCAAGTTGCAGGCACTTGCAGATGTAATAGGTGCGCAGGTATCCTCTTCACGAGCAATGGTGGATGCAGGGGTTATGCCTCACGAAGTTCAGGTAGGGCAGACCGGCAAAACAGTGCGCCCGGCTCTCTATTTGGCTTGTGGCATATCCGGTGCTATTCAGCACCTTGCAGGAATGGAGGAGAGCGATTTTATCATCGCGATAAATAAAGACAAGTTTGCCCCTATATTTGGCGTGGCAGATGTAGGTATAGTTGGAGATGCACACAAAATAGTGCCGCTACTTACCGAAAAGCTCTCCAAGCTGGTTACTAAAAAGTAACGGAAAGCGGCTGAAACAGTTGCTTTTAGCCGTCACTCTGAACGGAATCTCTCTTTCTGAGCAGAAACCGTCACTCTGAGCAACGCGAAGAGTCTTATGAAGTAATATCCTTCAAACAGATTCTTCGCTTACGCTCAGAATGACGCAGTATTTACATTCAGAATTACAAAGAGGGGGTGTCAAACATTTTGACATCTCTTTTTTAATCACTCAATTTATTAAGTAATGCACTTTTGCACAAAAAACGTATTCAGCAACAGATATTTGCAAAAAGCAATATAAATGTTATCTTTGTACCGGACAAGCAGAATGATTTTTGTTACCACTATTTTGGTAGGAAGAGTCGCAGCAAAAAAACTCCAAAAATACCAGCTCCACCACCAAACATTGATTTTTTTTGAAACGAGCTCTGCTCATAAGCATCTGAAAACCAATTATCTCTGCCTTATGAATTTTCTATTTAACATAAATTAAATTGTATTAAACATTGGATTGATAGATGATTGGCAATGGTCGAGAATAGGCTTTGTAGCATTCAGGTACACCACGAGCATATAGGTCTGCTTGTTCAC
>CADBUS010000063.1 GCA_902797895.1 uncultured Bacteroidia bacterium
AGTATAGAGATAGATTACTCTCAGGCGTGGTTGCAGATGCATACCAGGGCCATTGATGCAGCCTATATGAACTCTCCTTTTTATGAATATTATCGCTCGGAGTTTTTGACTCTGCTTTGCTCAAAGGAGAAAAATCTGCTAAAGTATAATACCGCTCTAACGGAATTACTGCTAAGGCTTTGCGGCATTAGGGCAGAACTTGTTCCAACTACAGATTACTATCCTGCAAGCTACTATGCCCAAATGGGGGTGGAGGATTTAAGAGAGGTGATACACCCAAAAAGGCCATCCCTTAAAAGGGGAAAACCCTACTGGCAAGCATTTGCCAAGCAGGGTTTTACTCCAAATTTATCTGTGATTGATCTGCTCTTTAACGAAGGGCCGGATGCAATCTCTTATCTCTAAAATCTCCAACCGAGAGTAACAAGCACCTTCCAGTTGCTACGCTCAATTGTGGTGAATTTAGGGTTTGAGAGCACATACTCGGCAGCATAATCTGAAAAATCAAAGAAAGGTACTTTGCTCTTTTTGACATTCATAGCACAAGCCAAGTCTGCAAAGAAAGTTCCTGAGTTATAGCCCAATCCAACAGATGCAACATAGTTCTCCAAAGCATTGCCTACAACTGCCTTTGTAATAGATGTAGATCTGCTCTTATCTATACCGCTCTTCTTATATTGGAAACCGCCTCTTATTGAGAACTCTCTTATAGGGTTAATCTCTGCGCCAACTCTAATCTGGTGGCTTGCACCAAAACTATCCTTTATGAGATTGTTATCGTAGCTAAAATCGCCATCTCTGCCAATTTCATTGCCATTGCGGTTGCTTATCTTTGCCTGAGATAGATTACTGCCCTCATAATCAACGCTTATTGTACCCATAGGGAATACGGCAGCAACACCAACACTGTATTGCATTGGGGTTTTGATCTTGTAGTCAAATGTGCCATCCGGACTATCTACCTTGGCATTGTAACCCTCAAAATTGCTATTCATACTCCACCAATATTTGTCTGTGAGGGAATACCAGGTAGGGGTGCTTATAGAGGCTCCTATTCTGATATTCTGAATAGGGGCAAATATGAAACCGAGCTTGAGGTTGATTCCATTGCCGGCTGTGGTAAGGCTGTAGGTCTGGTCGAGATAATTGAAATCGTGCAAACCAGGGGTTTCGTTATCCTCTGAATAGGTCTCTTTAATTTTGTTCCACATTGTAAAGAGGCCAAGATTTAAACCTATATAGAAATTATCGTTAAGGTTCATACCAAAGTTCACATCATACTCGCCTATTGAGCCTGCGGATGTTCTGGTAAGCTGCTGGAATGAGCGATAAGCAGAGGCATCACAATCTGCAGTAGGGTAGAATGTATAACTGTTGCCAAGTGTATCAAGCAGCGAGGTATTCCAAGCCAAGATAGGCACCCACAATGCTCCTCCAAGCCAGAATGGATTTTGGTGAGCATTTTTATCTAAATCGTAACCCTCTATCTCCAAGGCATCTCCAAGGTCGTTTGTTATGCCTGCAAGGTGGCGCAGATAGCTGTCATCTACACCTGCGGCCTCTGCCTTTATGGAGTGGTTAAAGTTGTTGAACTTGTTGTAAACAAATGAGAATGAGTAACTCTTTAGAGCTCCTCGGCTGGCGGAAGGAATATTTATAACACCGCCAACATTGGCAAAACCTAAAGAGTTTTGGTTATACGGAGTTTTTACTCCCAAGTAATCTGTTTTGGTATTGAAACCATTAAGTGCCGGAGTAAAAGAGAACTCATTGAATTTATAAACGGCAGAAGCGGCAGGATTTATAGCAATAGCTCCCATATCTGCACCTAAAGCGGTAAAAGCATTTCCCATAGCCACACTACGGGCGGTACCCTCTCTCTGGTAATCTGCAAGCGAGAAGGCAGTGTAGGCATTCTGTGCAGAGAGGCGGAGCGGAGCTAAACCTATAAGCAACGCTACTGTTGAAATAATAATAGGTAATCTTTTCATTGTCTTATTGTTTAAGGTCTTATTGTTTAAGAGTGAACCAAAAAAACATTTTGTATTCTGTCATCCTAAGTTTTCTGCATCTGTCATTCAGAGCTTTCTGTATCTGTCATTCAGAGCTTTCTGCATCTGTCATTCTGAGCGTAGCGAAGAATCTATTAGGAATTTTATACTTCTCAGACTCTTGGCTACGCTCAGAGTGACGATTATCGCTCAGGGTGATATATCTCACTTATTCCGACAACAAAACTGCTTATTAGTTTGGCTCTATTTGTTTATTTATTAGTTTGTTATATCGTTAGTTTATCCTCTTTTGGTTAGTTAGCGTCTTGATGATGAGCCGCTTCTGCCGCTTGAGCTTGAGCCGCTGCTTGACGAACTGCCGCTTGAATAGCTGCTACCCGACGAGCTCGAACTGCTGCTTGAGTAGCTTGAGCTACTGCTTGAGTAGCTTGAGCTGCTGCTTGAGTAGCTTCTGCTGTTTGAGCTTCTTGAGAGGCTGCTGCCGCTTCTTGAAGAGGAGCTTCCTCTCATACTTGAGGCCGCAGGGCGATAGCTGCTGCTTCTTGAGCTTGAGCCGCCGCTTCTTGATACAGAACTTGGTCTGGAGCCGGAGCCTGATACAGATGCAGGGCGGTTACCCGAATTTGGTCTGGATACTCCTGAACCTGTGCCTCTATCCTGCTGATTGATGCGGTTGCCATCTCTTCCCTCAACATCTCTTCCTTCGTCTCTGCGATTTACACCATCTCTACCCTGGTAAACAACCCTATCGTTGTTATTATTGTTGTCTCTGCGGCTTACAGAAGCATTTCTGTCTGAAGAACTTACAGCTCTATCATCCCTTCTGCTCCTTACGGTAGCCCCTCTGTCTGCACGCTCTGTGCCTCTGCTAACGCTTGCCCTTCTGACTACATTCATAGTAGGATCTTTTCTGTATGAGCTGCCCGAACGGCCGCGGTCTGAACTTGCCACAATTCTATCTCTTGATACGCTTGAGCGGTTTACACTGCCCCTTCTATTTATGATACCATCTCTGCGGCCATAGTGGTAGCTACGACCTCTACCATACCAATCATCTCTCCAGAATCTATGATAATCTCCCCAAGTCGTCCAATAGTTGTAGCTACCATATCGATAGTAAGGGCCAGGGTAGTAGTAGCGGTAATAATCATAGTAATAGTAGCTTGGATAAACTCCCCGCCAAGCATAGCGGTAATAGTGACTCCAGAAGAGAGGGTGAAGAGTACCGTATGAGCGGAAGCGTAGTACTTCCCAATGGTAAGCCATAGGGTCCAACCAAGCATATCCGTATGCGTATGGTGTCCAGAATGGGGAGTACCAGTTAATCTCATACGGATCTACAATTATATTTACGGTATAAGTAGGCGAATCAAACTTGGTGAGGCGTGCCTCATAGCTCTCTTCGTCATCCATTATAACATAATCCTTATTAGGATTGTAATCTACATTCACAACATCGTTTTCACCAACATATACGGTATCTACGGCTTTGCTGCCAAAGAGCCCGTTGGACGATGTTATGGCCTGAGCTGTTCTGCCTTTCAGCGAGTTGTAAGATGCTGATGTTGTAGTTGTGGCAGATACTGCAGGGGCAACTTCTTCTGTGGAGGCGTAGTATATGCTGTTCATATAACCTCCGTTGCTTTTTGCATTGTATGTGCTTGCTCCGCAAGAGGCAAGTAACACAGTAGATGCAACCAAGAGTGATAAACTAATCTTTTTCATTGTAAACTCCTCCGTTTTTTATATTTTTGTGCTACTATTTTTTACTTTTAGTAATAACAAAAACCATTCCAAAGATAGAAAAAGATGGCGAAACAGATAACAAGCAGGGGAGAAAATTACTCCCAGTGGTATAACGATTTGGTTGTAAAGGCCGGTCTTGCAGAAAATTCGGCCGTAAGAGGTTGTATGGTTATAAAGCCTTACGGCTATGCTATATGGGAGAAGATGCAGCGGCAGTTGGATAAGATGTTCAAGGAGACTGGCCACGAGAATGCCTACTTCCCTCTCTTTATACCAAAGTCTTTTTTAAGCCGTGAGGCTGAGCACGTTGAGGGCTTTGCAAAAGAGTGTGCGGTGGTTACTCACCATAGGCTTATGGCCAATCCGGAGGGCTCTGGAGTGGTGGTGGATCCATCGGCAAAGTTGGAGGAGGAACTTGTGGTAAGGCCAACATCTGAGACAATTATCTGGAACACATACAAAAATTGGATAAGCTCCTACAGAGATTTGCCAATTTTGGTAAACCAGTGGGCCAATGTAGTGCGTTGGGAGATGCGTACAAGGCTCTTTTTGCGCACTGCGGAGTTTCTGTGGCAGGAGGGGCATACAGCCCACGCCACCAAGGAAGAGGCTATCGCTGAGGCAGATAAAATGGTTAATGTGTATGCCGATTTTGCTCGTAACTATATGGCTATTCCGGTTGTGGTGGGAGAGAAGACAGAGAGCGAGCGTTTTGCAGGTGCCCTGAATACTCTCTGCATAGAGGCTATGATGCAGGATGGCAAGGCTTTACAGGCAGGTACTTCCCACTTTTTGGGGCAAAACTTTGCCAAGGCATTTGATGTTAAATACCAATCCAAGGAGGGGGCATTGGAGTATGTGTGGGCTACCTCGTGGGGAGTTTCTACAAGGCTTATGGGTGCGCTCATTATGGCTCACGGAGATGATAACGGCCTTGTGTTGCCTCCTAATCTTGCTCCTATTCAGGTGGTTATGGTGCCTATATTCAATAAGGAGGAGCAGCTTGGTGCCATACTCGAAAAGATGGAGCAGATAAAGGCAGCTCTCACAAAACTCGGAATTAGCGTTAAGATAGATAGCAGAGAAAATCTAAGAAGCGGATTCAAGTTTGCCGAGTGGGAGTTGAAGGGCGTGCCGGTTAGATTGGCTATCGGCCCTAAGGATATGGAAAACAATACGGTAGAGGTGGCAAGGCGAGATACTCTTACAAAGGAGAGCGTTGGAATGGATGGTATTGTTGAGAGGATTGCTGCTTTGTTGGAGGAGATAGAGCGCAATATATATGAGAAGGCCCTCAACTTTAGAAATGAGAATACTCACAAGGTAGATAGCTGGGAGGAGTTCAAAGTTCAGATAGAGAAGGGGGGATTTTTGCTCTGCCATTGGGACGGAACAGCCGAGACCGAGGCTAAAATCCAGGAGGAGACAAAGGCCACAATCCGTTGTATTCCATTGGATTCGTTTGTGTGCGAGGAGGAGGGCAAGTGCATCTACAGCGGCAAGCCATCGCATCGTAGAGTGATTTTTGCAAAGGCTTATTAAGAGAAGATTACTATTGAATATAGCTATCGCGACAGATAAAAAAAGAGATAAAGAATGGAAAACGATTCTATTACGCCCAACAAAAAGATAGTTGAAGCCCTGAGCGGCAAGGCTAATATCAAGGCCGGGGTTTATGACAAAACTTTGGATGTTTTTAACGAGCTAAAGGAGTTGCTTGCAGAGATTAGCAACGATTTAGATGAGGCTCTGGATGAAGTAAAGGAGAGCGGAGTGGCTTTGAGCAAGCGTATCAAGTTGGAATACAGAGATAGAGGAAAACTTGAGGCGGAGCTGAGGTTTGCAGACGATGTATTGGTGTTCAGTATGTCTCCGGATATTTACCGCTTTGACAAACAGCATCCTGTTTGGAAAAATCCATACGCTTCTAAAGACATATTCAATACCTACTGCGGAGTTATAAATGTGCATAACTTTCTCTATGAGACAGTTAAGCTCGGCAGAGATTGCGATCCCGGCTATCTGATTGCAAGGCTCTTTGTAAACCGCGATCAAACCTTTTTTGTGGAGGGAAAGGCCCAGCCGCGCAACGATATTTCTTTCTTTGGCAAGGTGCAGCTGGATAAGAAGGAGCTTAGGGATTTTGTGGAGAGTGCAATACTCTATGCCATTGAGTTTGACCTGCTTGTGCCTCCGTTTGAAAAGGTTAAGACTATCACTTTAGGCGATAAAGATTCTGAGGATTACAGAATAGAGACAGGCAAGCGCAATGGTTTTGACTACAGAACAGACGATGTGCTTAAATAGGTAACACTATATAGGCAGATGAAAAGAGCGTTAAAAATACTGATAATGTGTGGGTTGCTCTTTTATGCAGCCCCAACCTCCATCTTTGGGCAGGGCAATGTTAGGATAGGCTTTTTTGGTGATACCATAAGAAAGAAGCTCCCTCCTCCGCCAAGCGGCCTTACCAAGGAGCAGGAGCTTGTTCGCATAATTGGTTTGAACTATCCTGTGCCTGAGATAAACTATGGCGCTCCTCCAAAGTTCTGGACAATAGGGTTGCAGGATGAGCTCTTATTCTCTCAGGTCTCTCTAATCAATTGGGCTGCAGGAGGTTCTGGCTCGCTTGCCTTTAATGCCTATCTGAATGGTATGGCAAATTATCAGAAGGGAAAGATTTATTGGGAGAACAGAATGCAGCTTGCCTACGGATTTGTTCAGTCTTTTGATGTAGGCTACAGAAAATCAGACGATAGGATAATTTTAGATAGTAAGTGGGGGTATCAGGCTTATAAGAAAATCTACTTCTCCTCCTTTATGAATTTTACGAGCCAGTTCTCGCGTGGCTACGACTATAACAGCGCAAATGAGGCAACTCTTAAATCCAAGTTCCTGGCTCCGGCATACGTTACTGTGGGTGTGGGTGTAGATTGGAAGCCTGGCAACGGCAAAGTTTTCTCTCTCAACTTCTCTCCGCTAACCGGAGGGGCGGTGATTGTAAATGCAGACAGCGTAATAAGGGTTAAGTATGGTAATGAGTATAACAAGATGGTACGCTGGGAGTTGGGAGCCCAGCTGAAGGCTGTTTTTGCCAAAGATCTTACAAAGAGTTTTAAGGTGGCATCGCAGCTCTCGCTATTCTCAGACTATATGCACAACCCTACCAATGTAGTTATAAAGTGGGATATGCAGGCAGACTACATATTCAGCAAATACTTTAAGGCTTCGCTGAGGACAAATCTTATTTATGACGATAAGATAAAGATAGCCCTCAAGGATGGGCACGAAGGGCCACGTGTGCAGTTCAAAGAGGTCTTCGGCCTCAGTTTTTCCTATACGATAGGAACTTACAAGAAGTAGGGCAGCCAAGGGGTTAATATACTTGATATGCCGCTAAAAGAGCACTCATACACAAAGAACAGTGCAACAGAAAAAGTGTTGCGCTCTGTGTATAATGTGCTAAAAATGAGCATTTCCAACTCTTCATCTCTTTTGCTTGCCGTTAGTGGTGGGGCGGATTCCACCGTTTTAGCGCACGCGGTTTATTTGTTGCGCTCTTTGGGAGATAGCGACGCTTATGGCTCTGTTGCCGGCGGCCGTATAGCCATTGCTCACGTAAACTTTATGCTAAGAGGAGAGGATAGTGTTAAGGATGAGGAGTTTGTGAGGGAGTTGGCAGCGCAGCTCGGCTTTGAATTTTTCACAACAACCTTTGATACTCTCTCTTACAGCCGCACTAATAAAATTTCTGTGGAGCTTGCGGCTCGGCAGTTGCGCTATAATTGGTTTTATAGGTTGGCGGAGCAACAGGGGTTTGATGCTCTGCTTACAGCCCATAATGCCAACGATAATGCGGAAACTTTGTTGCTCAATCTTGTGCGCGGAAGCGGCAGGGTGGGGCTGGGGGCAATAAGCCGTAGCCGCGAGCAACAGAAAGTACTTATTATAAGGCCATTACTTGATTGTCTCCGCTCTTTGATTGAGGAGTATGTTGCAGAAAACGGCTTGAGCTATTGCCAAGATAAGACAAACTTTGAGAGCCGTTACAGCCGTAATAAAATACGCAACAAGGTAATGCCTCTGTTGGAGGAGATAAACCCTGCCGCAGTGAAGAATCTGAACGAAGATATAGGCCGCTTCCGCCAGATGAACAGAGTGTTTGACAAGCTGATAAAAAAGGAGATAGAGGCTTTGATACAACCATCTTCCTTTGCCGCCTATTCCTTTGCCGATGCCTTTCAGGATGGTAAAAAAAACTCTGCAAAGGAGAGAAGCGCTGTTGCTGTGAATTGGTTAAACAGCCGTTTTCTGATAGCCTCAGTAGATTTGCAAGAACTTGTAAATAAGGGAGATGTAGAGTTCTGGGTGGCAGAGCTTTTGAACTTTTTCTCACTTGGCTACAACAACGATATTATAGCTGATATAGCCTCTGCGGCAGAAAGTGAAAGTAGAAACCCTGCTGCAGCTAAACTCTTCATAGGCAAGCAATTTGTTATTACCATTGAGCGGGGTGCAATGAATATCTATAAGCCTGAGGTACTAAAATTTACAGAGAATGAGCCTCTTATAATTGAAGCTCCCTGTTGCTTCAAGTATGGAGTATGGGAGTTTGATATTGCGCTAAATGGTAAAACCGCAAAAATTGATTGCCGTTTGCAAGATAGCCCCTCCTCAGTATCATCAATAGTGCTCAGCCTCAATACCGAAAAGCTGCAATTTCCGCTGCTCTGCCGCCTTGCGCAACAGGGAGAGCGTTTTGCTCCGTTTGGCCTCAAGGGGAGCAAAAAAGTAGCAGACTACCTCAATTCCAAAAAGATACCTCTGCTCTACAAACCTCTTTTCCCATTGCTTCTCACATTGCATCAGCAACATACAGCGCTCTTGCAGCATACGCAGCCATCAAAAAAAGAGGAGAGCATTGTTGCCCTCCTCCCAATAGAAATCTCTCAAACGCAAACGCTCCCATAACTCTGAGTGACGAGTGCGGTGGCTTTTCCGCCACTTTAGTGGCCGGTGCTGTAAGCACCGTATGCCCCCTATAGGGGGCTGCCGCATTAGCGGCTGGGGGTTTAA
>CADBUS010000064.1 GCA_902797895.1 uncultured Bacteroidia bacterium
TCCAAATATGCCCGCGCATTTTTACAAGAGTAAACCTTAGCTCCTTTAAGATTGTAGTCTGCAAGCACAAGTTCTGTATATCCGTCATTATCAAAGTCTTTAAAAGCATAGTATTCAACCTTTGTATCGGCCTCTCTGTCATCTAACAGATTATGCAATCGGCTAAGATAAAAAAGTGCCTCACTCTCTTTAAGTTGGGCAGATAGTTGCAAAGAGAGCAGCAATGCTAAAGCTGTAATAATAAATCTCTTCATAATCCCGATAGTTTAAGTTTAAATCTTATGTAAGTATTTATGTTATTATCAGAAAATTAAGTTAATGGGCCGGGTATGGCAAACAACCGGCCCATCACAAACTTCAATTGCTTCTATGGATTAGTACTCCATTACTGCAGGCAACTCTTTTGCCTGATCTATCATCTTCTGCAGCTCGCCAACAGAAGGAACGCGGCCAACAAGATGTTTCTGCTCGTTGATTTCCACCATTTTAGGATGCAGGTTATCTGCTACACGATGGCGGAACTCCTTAACTGTATCAACTCCTACGGCCTCCAAAAGCTCAGAAAATTGAGGACCTACGCCATTGATTCTCATAAGATCTGCGTGGTTAGCCCAAGTAAGAATAAGTTTTGGAGAGATTTCAGTAGCCTCGGCGAGAGCCTTGCGGCCATCCGGTTTTGCACATTTGGCAAGCAAATCCTCAATAGTTTCAATGCCTGCAGCAATCAGCTTCTTTGCATAAACTTCTCCAATTCCCTCAACGTCAATAATCTTGTAATTCATAACCTAATTATTTTATGTTAAACAATAACTGTTGCAATTTAGCAAAAAAAGAGGTAGGTTGTATTAAGTGGTGCTACGGAAGCAGCTCTTTTAATCTATTAAGTGCAACTCCAATACGCTCTTTAGCCTTGGCATCCTGCTCAGAATTATAGAGAGCCTCCACATCTTTAAGATATGTCAGATAGTGAATATCAGCAATATACTCGGCAGCGGCGGCTCTTACCTCAGGTGAGCCGTCAAAAAGCTGCCCCTGTATCCAACGCTTTGCATCCCAAGAATAGTGCTCTTTAAGCCAGGCCATAGCATCAAGTTTTTCCTGCTCAGTCCCATATAGGAAGCTCCTGTAGAGCCCCGCCTCGTGCTTCAAATCTGCCACGCTCATAAGAATCTCCTTATTTGCCAATGCCGCATCTTTAAGTGCAGGCGAGGTAGAAAAGCGCTGTTTTTGAGCAAGTGCAGCCTCCTCTCCCTCTTTGGTCATAGTCCAACGCACCATACGGGCAATCATCCACATCTTGCCAGGGGTTGCCTCCGGATGGGCTATTGAGGAGAAAACTTTGCCCTTTCCGTAGTAGCCGCCAATAAAGAATGGGCGGTTGTTGGTCATATTGGATGGCGCACCGCCCTCCTCGTGAACATCGCTGAGCATTGTTGCAAACTCAACAAACTTTACAGAATCTTCCGGTGCCGCAATAAATACAGGCCCCTCATAATACATACAATATAATGTATCGGCAGCGGCATACTCTCCAAAAATCTTCTTCCCCTCCTCCGTAAGAGAGAATGCAGATATACCGTGCCCGCGATTATCGTGCTCTATATCAATAGCTTGAGCGCCATTTATCTTTAGGCAGGTGTAGTTGGGAGTATTGGAAAAGAGATAGGCACCGGCACATATACCAACAGCTCCGCCGCCATTGTAAACAAACTCTTTAATACGCCTAACATTCTCCTCTCCAAGGTTTTGATATTGACGGCTTCCGCCTCCGCCCGGAATTACAATAACATCCAACTTATCCAATACGCCGGCTGCAATATCGCCTGTGGTTATTCTGCTTACCGCCGCATCTTTGTCCAAAGCACAGGCTGCCAATGCCTCCCATATACAAGTTTGTGCACCACCAAAACCATCAAACACCCCGACTCTAATTGTAGGCAATGCTTTTGTAGCAGCCTTTGCATCATCACTCTTTGAGGAGTTGCAAGATGCAAGAGAGAGTGTCAAAGTAGCTGTAATAAACAGGATTGAAAAGATAGAACGGCCACCGCTATTACATAAGCGATAATAAGCCTTTGAGAAAAGATTTGAATTCATAAAATATAATCACTAACAGGTCATAAAGATAGAGCTTTTTCTTAAAACAGAAAACCCGCACAGAATCACATCTGAACGGGTTTCCCTACTTATAATTATTATGGTATTTCATCTTTTTCCCACCATCATATTTAAGCAGCCTCCTATCGCCTTTACTTTAACTCTAAAACAGAGCGGTTAATTATGCGGCTCAACATCTGCATCTCTTTCCTCGCTCCACCTCTTTTAGTAACATTTGTAAAGCGCATCTGAATAATTCCTATCTTTGGGGCAGCAAATATAAATAATTAAAATATCGTATGCCAAAAAGAATTTTATACGCAATTTGTTTTGCGCTGTTAATAAATTCATTTTCAGCAGTAAAAAGTTTTGCACAGAGAGATACCATAGAACTATGCAACTCCCCTGCCTACTACGCAATAACTATGCAGAAAGATAGGCAGGTAGCAGAAAAAATTATGAAGGCCCTGCAACCCTATATAGGGCAGAAAAGCAAGGGAGAGCTTATGGTAATGGCAGCCAAAATGCTGCTCGGCACCCCATACGTTGCCAGCACTTTAGAGGAGGGAGAGGAGGAAGATGTTAGAATATATCTTACCAAAACAGACTGCATTCTCTTTGTGGAGAGCTGTATGAATCTTGTTCTTACGGTGGAGCAGTATGGCAGTAGTGCAGATTTTGAGAAATTTGCACAGGCTATAAGGCAGAGCAGATACAGAAATGGCGTTGTAGAAAACTATTCAGACAGAATACACTACACAACAGAGTGGATAAGGCAAGGAGAAAAGCGCGGCATAGTAGAAGACCTTACCATCTCTATAGGAGGTGTTGAATACAACCACCCTATCTACTTTATGAGCAAGAACCCTAACCTATATAAGCAGCTCA
>CADBUS010000065.1 GCA_902797895.1 uncultured Bacteroidia bacterium
ACTGCCGCTAAATATGCTCCGTTAAAACAGCGGCCGCCTGCTGTCAGATATTGAATTGGAAGGAGTGTGAATGTTGAGAGCAACTCTTCCCTTTCCTGCAAAATAAATGTTTGGCTTAGAGTTGGGGTAAGCACCAGATTTTGAAACAGATGCAAATACTCGTCATCTAAGCCGAAACACTCTTTCCATACAGCTCCAAGCCTCCCCCTATCCTCGGTTGTTGCAATTTTAAGTTCCATCTCCAAAGCAGTTGGCTGCCTCCGCTCCCCTATTTTTGTAAAAGCTCTTTAAGGTCTGATACAAAGCTATCTACAGCCTCTTTTGTGGTATTGTATGAGCACATCAGCCTAACCTCTTTGGTCTCTTTGTTCCACACATAAAAGATATACTTATCCTGCAATTTCTTTATCTGTGCATCGCTCAGCGAGGCTAAAGAGAGATATACAGCGTTGGTCTCAACCTTTTGGGTAAAGGCAATCTTCTCTGCCTTTGCTTTTACCTTTGTATTTGCCCCCCCTTTTGAGAGAGTGGCGAGCATTGTTTTTAGCTGCGCCTCAAAATATTTGGCCATTCTGTTAGCGGCTCCGGCCATCTTTATGTACAGATTGTCTTTGAAATATGCCTCAAACTGTGCTGCAATAAAGCGGTTTTTGGAGTAGAGCTGGGTTGCCTGCTTGCGGATATATACAAGATTTTCTGCAATGGCCTTATTCTTTTTAAGATTGAAAACAACAACAATCTCCCCTATCAGCAGACCATTTTTTGTTCCTCCGAGCGAGAGTACATCTGCTCCGCTATCTGCCACAATCTCCTTTAGCGATTTGCCGAGTGCGGCCACTGCGTTTGAAATGCGTGAGCCGTCTATATGCAGGTAGCCTCCATTGCGGTGCATCAAATCTGCAAGCGCCTTTATCTGTGCCGGAGTGTAAAGGGTTTCAAACTCTGTAGGCTCTGATATTGAGAGTATTGCAGGTTGCACCTTGTGTTGGTCTCCAAACTCTAAATGTTTTTTAACCTCCTGCGGTGTAACCCTCCCCTGCTCGCTTGGCAGCGGCGTAATTCTGCAAGAGGTAAAGCGCTCCACCGCTCCACACTCATCCTGCAAAATATGGGCATATTCAGGAGCCAAAATAGAGCTGAACGGATGCAGAAAAGAGGCGAGGCTTACAACATTTGCTCCTGTTCCATTGAGAACAAAAAGGGCCTTGCAGTTTCCACCAAGCAAGGCCTCAATTTTTCTCAAAACATTCTCTGTATATTCATCCTCTCCATATCCAAAGCAATAGCCGTTGTTTACTTTTTCTATGGCCTTGATAATTAGGGGATGTACACCGGAATGGTTATCACTCCCAAAAGAATATTTTTTCATTTTTAGAGGTTGTTATTTGCAGATTCCCTCGTAAGCTGCGCTATCCAAAAGAGCATCTAAATCTGCAGGGTTGCTCATCTCAACCTTTATAAGCCAACCGGCTCCGTATGGATCTTTGTTTACGCTTTCAGGAGCACCCTCAAGCTCAGGGTTAATCTCTATAACCTTTCCGCCAACAGGCATAAGAGCCTCAGCAACAGTCTTTACAGCCTCTATGCTACCAAACTGCTCGCCTGCGGAAAGAGTCTCGCCCTCGCAAGTAATATCCAAGAAAACAATATCGCCAAGCTGGCTCTGAGCAAAGTCTGTAATACCAACTGTTGCAATATTGCCATCTACCTTAACCCACTCGTGGTCTTTTGAATACTTAAGATTGTTAGGAATATTCATATTGAATCAATTTTGTGTTTATATTCTTGAATCTGTATTTAATTTTCTGCGCGAAAGTATAAAAATTCAGAAAAATTACCAAACAAGGCCACTTGCCCCAATAAGCGTAGCTATAAGAATCAGGCAGTAGGCTATTATGTTGCGGGCGGTTTTGCCAAGTAAAACATTAAGTTCCTTGCCGTGGTTTATTTCAACCATCTTTTTGTGAGTGGTAAACAGCAGCGGCAAAAAGAGTAGCGGTATAAGCAGATAGAAAGGGATTGTTGTGGGTGCGGAGCTACCTATAAAAGAGAGCTTTCTGCACCAAGAACCGGCAACCATAGCTCCAAGTGTTGCAAAAACCCCATTCAAAAGATAGAGCCACTCGGCACTCTTTGCCCCCAGCCTCACCACAAGAGTTTTTTTGTTGTTTTCTCTGTCAATATCCCTATCGCGATAGTTATTTATAATCAAAAGGTTATCTACAATAAACCCAACACAGAAACCGCACAAAAGAGCTACAGCACCCCATATAAGATAGCGCGAAAAGCCAAGAGCCTCTGCGCTTGGCCAAACAATTACGTGATAGGTAAAAAGTACGGGTACAATTCCAAAAAAGAGAACCACCATTAAATCTCCCAATCCTTTGTAAGATAGCCAAGTAGTATAAATAAACGCCCCCACCACGCAGGCAGCTCCCACCATCAGCATCCCCCATCCGCCATAGCAGATTAACGGAGCTCCTACAAGGCTGCCCAACAGAGTTGTGATAAAAATACCCCGCTTCATTGCCCGCGGAGTTATCCATCCCTTTGTGCAAGCCCTCTCCGGGCCGAGCCTCCCAACGGAGTCTGCCCCCTTTTTATAATCAAAATAATCGTTGATAAAGTTTGCATCTATCTGTAGCACAACGGCAAAGAGCAGGCATAAAAGAGCCGCCGGCAGCCA
>CADBUS010000066.1 GCA_902797895.1 uncultured Bacteroidia bacterium
GCTATGTTTGCAACGCCTCAGATACTCCACCGCAAAATCCTCTATCTGCTCTCCAAAGTGGTGAACATTTATTACAATTTTATTGAATCCAAAATATATAAGCCTCTCCAATTGCCATTCCAACAAGCTCTTACCACATATCTCCACCAAAGCCTTAGGCTTTGAATCGGTATATGGTCTGAGCCTTGTACCCAATCCGGCAGCAAAAATCATAGCTCTCATAATCGGCTCGCTTTTAGAATGGGTTGTTAAAGTTCCTCCTCTATATTCAACTCGCGATGAGTTAATTTCACCCTCACATTAAACCTCTTGGCAATATGTTCCGCAAGGTGCTGTGCGCAATATACGGAACGGTGCTGGCCGCCTGTGCAGCCAAAGCAAACCTGCAAGTGTGTAAACTTCCTCTCTATAAACCTCTTAACGTGAGCATCTACCATATCATACACATTGGAGAGATATTTCTTAATGCCCCCCTCTTCCTCAAGATAATCTATCACCTCCTTGTCTAAACCGGTAAAGAGGCGAAATTTCTCATACTTGCCCGGATTTTCCAAAGCGCGGCAATCAAAGATATATCCTCCACCGTTTCCGCTGTCATCCAACGGAATACCCTTTTTGTAGGCAAAAGAAAAGATATGTACCTCCAAGGTTATCTCCTTGCGCAAATCTTTTAGCTGGCGCATTTTGGTAAGCTGGAGAAGTACCTGCTGCAAATATGGATAGCGTGTGAAAGGCTTGGTTATCAACTTTCTGAGGTTATCTATTGCAAAAGGTACGCTCTGCAAAAAGTGCGGCTTCTTTTCAAAATAACCCCTAAAGCCGTATGCACCAAGTACCTGCATAGTCCTAAAGAGTACAAACAGTCTCAAATTGCGAGTAAACTCCGCATCGGAAACCTTAATATAGCGTTTGAGCTCCTTCTTGTACTCCGCAATAAGAATATCCTTTAGCTCCTGGGAGTAGTTTGCTCTGGCCTGCCACACAAAAGAGGCAAGGTCGTAGTAGAAAGGCCCCTTGCGCCCACCTTGGAAATCAATAAAATAGGGTTTCCCCTTAACCATCATCACATTGCGGGCCTGAAAATCGCGATACATAAAGGTTGATGTGTTGCGCCCTACTGCAAGCAAATCCTCCGCCATAGCGGTAAAATCCTCGTGCAGGCGAATCTCATTAAACTCCACGCCACTTGTCTTTAAGAAGCAGTATTTGAAGTAGTTGAAATCAAACCACACATTTTTCTCATCAAACTCCGCCTGTGGATAGCAGCAGCCAAAATCCAAATCCGCACCACCCTCAAACTGGAACTTTGGAAGCAGAGCAACCGTCTTTTTAAGCATAGCTATATCCTTAGCCCCATAACTCCCCCTCTCTCTACCCTGCTCTATCAGCTTAAAGAGAGTATCATCTCCAAGGTCCTCCTGCAAATAGTAGATACTATCGGGAGTAGCTGTATAGAACTCAGGCACATTCAGCCCTGCGCTCTTAAAGTGCTTTGCCAAAGCAATAAAGGCCCTATTCTCCTCCTCAGATGTCCCCTTTGCTCCTATTATTGAATGATTGGCAGATTTAAGGCGATAGTATCTGCGATTGCTGCCCGAAAGTGGCAGAGCCTCACAACTGAGCGGCCTCTCTCCTGTATATTTGTAAAAAAGTTCTTCTAACTGTTTCATAACATCTGCAATATTCTACAAATATACTAAAAACCCCTTTTTTCTTCTGCTTTTCCATATAAAAAAATAAAGCGTATCTTTGACATATTATATCTACGGCTATGGAGAAAAAAATAGAGAACAGGTATCAGGTTATGGGCGATGTTTCATACTGCTCAGACAAATACCAATATACTATGGGCAAATCATTTTTAGATTGCGGTATGCATAATCGCAGGGCCTATTTCAACCTCTTTTTCAGAAAAGCTCCGGACAATAACAACTGGGCTGTGGTAAGTGGTATTAGAGAGGCTGTACAGATGATATCCAACCTTGGAGGAAAGGATGCAGATTTCTTTGAGCAATTCCTTCCAGGGCCTGAATACAAGGAGTTTAGGGAGTTTGCCGCCAATATGAAATTTACAGGCAATGTCTATGCTATGAACGAGGGGGAGATTGCTTTTCCGAGAGAGCCTATCATTACTATAGAGGCCCCTATCATAGAGGCGCAGGTACTTGAAACTCCGCTGCTTTGCATAATGAATCATCAGATGGCAATAGCCACCAAGGCGAGCCGCGTAACAAGGAGTACAACCAAGCCTGTAAGCGAGTTCGGCAGCCGTAGGGCGCACGGGCCCTGGGCTGCAACATACGGTGCAAAGGCCGCATACATAGGAGGTTGCGCCAACTCATCCAATATTCTCTCTTCTGAGATTTTTGGAACTCCAGCCTCAGGAACTATGGCGCACAGCTATGTAACCTCTTTTGGCTGCTCCATAAAGGGAGAATATACAGCATTTGTAAACTACATAAAGACACACCCGGGCGAGCCGCTGATACTGCTTATAGATACATACGATACTATTAACTGCGGCCTCAGAAATGCCATAAAAGCCTACAAAGATTGCGGCATATCAGACTCTTACAAGGCCGGCTACGGAATAAGATTAGATAGCGGAGACCTTGCATATCTCTCCCGCAAGTGCCGCGATATTCTGAACAAGGAGGGTTTGAATAATTGCAAGATATTTGCCACCAATGCTTTAGATGAGTATCTCATTGCAGAGGTGGAGAATCAGGGGGCCTGCATAGATTCATACGGCGTTGGCGATGCCATTGCAACCAGCAAGCATAACCCTTGCTTTGGCAATGTTTATAAATTAGTGCAGGTGGACGATGAGCCTGTACTAAAGAGGAGCGAGGATAAGGTTAAGCTGATAAATCCCGGATTTCAAATTACTTACAGAATTATACAGAATGGTTCCTTTAAGGCGGATGTTACCTGTTTAAGGGGCGATGAGACTTGCCGCATAATAGAGGCCGGAGAGGAGCTGAAGATACAGAACGAGTTTGATGAGACTCAGCGCAAGAGCTTCCCTAAAGGGAGTTATACATACAGAATTTTGCAGCAGCAAAAGATGAAAAACGGAGAGATTTGCTACACCGATGCCCCAATAGAGGAGAAGCGCAACTACTATCTATCTAATCTGCAAGGTTTTAATCCAACAGAGCGCAGACTTATAAACCCTCATACCTATAAGGTGGATATATCAGATCAGCTCTACGACCTAAAGATGGGGCTAATAAATAATCTGATTAAGGAGATAGATGAGCTAAAGGAGGCAAGCAGACAAAAGAGAGTATGAGTAGGCTGAGAATCAAAATATCCGAGATTGCATTAGCGGTGGCGGCAAGCATTGTTCTTATCTGCCTGCAAAGTTGGAGTACCCCACAATACAGCAGAGGAGCAAGAGATGGAATATCAGAGCTTTACAAACTTAGCTCAGATACTACCGTAACTGCCTATAAGCGTTTTATAGATTCTCTCAGAAACCTCAACCTCAGCCCCGATTCGCTCAGGAAAATGGGCCTCAGCGATACGATACTCGCCTCCATAGACTCCGCCCGCAGGGCAGACTCCATTGCCTCTATAAAGGTATATAGTGCCAAGGAGTTACGCAGAATGAGGAGAGACAGCATAAAAGAGGAGAGGGAGAAGGCAATACGCAACACACCGCGTGTGCTACAGAGCTACATTTTTGCAGACAGCATTGTAAATACAAGAATATTTGCCTGGCAGCACAACAGTTATGTAAATCGCCAGGAGCTTGTAAAGATAGATACCTCTTTCAATTACCATTTTCACGATATCCCTTTCCAGAGAGATGATATAAATGGAGAGTATCTTGGAGTAAACGGCAGCGCAGCGCAGCCTTTCAACTACTTCAAGAGAGAAAAGGAGGAGATTTTCCCATTCTTCTCGCCATATATGACCTACACCTATATGCCTAATACTCTGCCATTTTACAACACCAAAACACCATATACCGAGTTGGCATATTGGGGTACTCTGCTATCCAACAAGCAAAAGGGAGAGGATAATATAAAGTTCCTCCACACACAGAACTTTACTCCCTCCTTCAACTTTTCCATACTCTATAAAAGGAATGGCGGAGGTGGATTGCTGCAGAACGAAAAGACCGATTTCCGCACACTTGGGATAACCGGCAACTACCTTGGTAAGAGGTATATAGCGCAAGGCGGCTATCTCTATTCAAGGCTAAAGAGAACAGAGAACGGTGGTATTGAGGATATAACTATGTTCCGCGATACCACAATAGATGTGAGAACCATTCCTGTCTATCTGCAAAACGCCTCATCTGTAATAAAAAGAAACACCTTCTTTATTACCCACAGCTACGGAATACCAATCAGATGGAAAATCCCTAAAGATTCGCTTGGGAATGCCATAAAGGATACTATGAAGACAAGCCAGGGGACTGTAACATACTTTGGCCACTACGGAGAATTTACCACATATTCAAGGGTTTACGAAGATTACATACCGCAATCTTTGGCAGACTCCGCAGCCCGCTCGCTTTACAGAGACCAATTCTTTATAAACCCCACAAACACATTTGATTCCGCAAGGGTTATGAAGTTGGAGAACCGCTTTTTTTTAAAGCTGCAACCTTGGAACTCCAATTCCATTATCTCTAATCTCGATGGTGGAATAGGCCATCAGCTACTATCCAACTACGGCTTTCAGCCTGATTTCTTTATAACAGGTAACAAGAATAACAAGTCAAATAATCTGTTTGCCTACTTTGGGGCAAATGGCCAATACCGTAAATATCTGGAATGGAATGCCTTGGCACAGATTGATTTTGCAGGCTACTACAAAGGAGGCTTTTCTGTAGATGCTGCTGCCAAATTCTCATCTTGGGCAATAGAGGATGGAATACATCTTACTGCCAAATTCCACTCAAGCCTCAGAAGGCCGTCGTATTTCTACAACAACTACTACTCCAACCATTATATATGGGATAACGACTTTGCA
>CADBUS010000067.1 GCA_902797895.1 uncultured Bacteroidia bacterium
GCAAAGGTAGGCTCCTGCATACGGTCATATACACCTATAATCAAGCTCCTTGCACCATCTACACTCTCCATATCTTCCTGAGGAAGAGCGTGCTTGGTCTCCACATCTAAAAGAGAATCACAGGAATATAAACCTATGGTAAGGAGCAGTATAATTGATAAATTCTTTAATGTTTTCATTTCTCTGTGTTTTAGAAGTTCACTTTCAAACCAAAACTAATGCTCTTAGATTGAGGATAAATTCCTCTGTCGTTACCTATAGACTCAGGGTCATATCCCTGGTAAGGTGTTGTAGTCCAAATATTGTAGGCATTTACAAAGAGCTGAAGCCCCTCAAGTCCGATTTTGCGAATTGTGTTCTTAGGAAAGTCGTAGCTGAGGTTGATATTTTTCAGCTTTATGAAATTTGTAGATTCATAAATCAGGCTCATACCAGGGTCGGTATTGGAGTCGTATGCCCTTGGATTTCCAGGGTAACTTCCGTTGTAGAACGGTCTTGGAACCCAGGTAACATCACCCGGTTTGCGCCAAAAAATATCATACATATCTCTAAAGAGGTTATTATCAGCAGCCTGCCCGATAAGAACTGTCTTATCGCTCCAATACTTAACTGCTCCGGCTTGGAACTGAAGGAAGAAGGAGAGTGTGAAGTTTTTCCAGCTGATAGTATTGAGCATACCGCCATACCATTTTGGATCTCTTCCCTTTCCCCAGTATCTATCTTCAAGAGTAGGATTGTAGGTTATATATCCATCTTTATCGTAGTACATAGGGCGTCCATCGGAGGTGTTTACTCCTGCCCACTTGTAGATATATTCGGCAGTTACAGGTTTTCCAATCTTCAGATTTCCAATCTGCTCCAGACCATCTTGAAGCTCGGTGATAGCATTCTTGGTATAGGAGATATTGAAATTGGTTTCCCATCTGAAGTTCTCTTTGTCTATATTCTTTGTATTGAGTTGGAAATCAAAACCTTCATTTTTAACACCACCCATATTGGATGAGATGGAGCCGAATCCTGTAGTTACAGGAATAGTTCTGGAGTAGAGCAAATTCTTTGTATCATCGCGATAGATATCAAAGTCAAAAGTAATTCTGCCATTAAAGAATCCGGCAGTAATACCAAAGTTCTTTGAGTGCTTCTTCTCCCAAGAGAGTTTTGGATTTCCTATAGATGAGGCGATAAGACCTGTCATACCATCATAAGCATATCCTCCGGAGTAGAGTCTTCTTGCACCATAGTTGCTGATACTTGAGTTTCCGGTTACACCATAGCTAACTCTCAGTTTAAGGTCGCTCAGCCAATCTACATCCTTTAGAAAATTCTCCTCCTTGGCTCTCCAAGCAAATGAGAATGAAGGGAACCAGCCCCAACGATTATCTCTGCCAAATCTTGATGAGCCATCGTAACGGAGAGTTCCAGTAAAGATGTATTTATCTCTTAATGTGTAGTTTAGCCTGGTAAAGAAACCGGCCATCTTACTCTCGGAAAAACTCTCTCCTGTCTCCTGAGGGGTAGGAGCGCTATCAAGCAGATGAAGCCCCGGGGTTGCAGCCCCTATTGCAGAGGCTGTGATACTATGGAAGCGAGAATCTCTGTAGGAGAAGCCGGCAATTGCAGTAAAACGGTCTTTTCCAAATGTTGTATTGTAGGTCAAAACCTGATCTGTTTGGAATATACTCTCATCTGTATCGTGCGCTGTTACTACACCATTTTGACGATTTCCAAGTCTTGTACGAGGATCTACATACTGATGCTCATTTATCCAAGTGTAGTTAATATTATAACTGCTCTTGAATTCGAGACCTTCTATAAATTTGAATGTAAGGTCATTAGAAGAGATTAAATTATTGACCTTTGCATTATACTCGTTGAGTTCCAACATTTGAGGAATGTTGTACAGAGGATAACCGTATGGCAAATCCATAATCCAGTTGCCATCCTCATCTCTTGGAGATACTCCAGGATTGAGGAACATAGCCGCTCTTGACGGATTGGCAGCAGCTACAGTAGATGCCTGATTATAGTTATTGCGGCTAAATGTGTTTTTTGTACTTATATTCAGCCATTTATTCAAATCGTGAGAAAGGTTTACCCTGCCTGTAGCTCTTGTGTAACCGGTATGTTTGATTACACCATCTGTCTTGTTGTAATTACCTGAAATATAAAAGCGTGTCTTCTCGTTTCCGCCAGAAAGGCCAAGCTCATAGTTGTGAGAAATGGCTGTACGGAAAATCTCATCGTACCAATCTGTGGTTGGGGCTTGGGAATAACCATCGTCTCCCCATCCAAAGCCCTTAAAGAGATCTCTATGCTGTTCATAGTAGTTGGTCCCATAAACACTATCATAGTTCTTGTACTCCTCAAGAGCAAACTCCGCCCACTGCGGGCCCGTCATAACCTTTATCTTACGAGCCAACTTTTGAACTCCAACAGAGGCGCTAAAGGAGGCACGAGTCTTACCCTCTGCCCCTCTCTTTGTTGTAATTATAACAACACCATTTGCAGCCTGCGCTCCGTAAATTGAGGCAGATGCGCCATCCTTCAAAATTGTAATTGACTCAATATCACTTGGATTTATACCACCCATCACATTGGCACTCTCTACTACGCTTGTGGACTGCCCACCATTAGTCATCTGAACTCCATCAATAATATAGAGAGGCTGAGTTCCGGCATTAATGGAGCCTCTACCACGGATATTGATAGAGACCGAGCCACCCGGGATACCGGAAGAGGAGATAATCTGAACACCTGAAACCCTACCCTGCAGAGCTTTCTCAAAAGTCGGATTGTTTGTCTCTGAAATTTGCTCAGAAGTAACATTCTGAACAGAACCTGCTATATCCTTTCTTCTAACAGAGCCATAACCAACAATCACAATCTGCTCCAACTTATTGTACTCCTCCCTCATTGTAACATCTATAACAGAACGCTCACCAATTCTAATTTCCTGCTCCTGCATACCGATAAGCGAGAATACCAAACTCTTTTCCGGAGATAAAGATGAAACTCTTACTCTGTAATTTCCCTCCGTATCTGATGTAGCCCCACCGGAAGCTTCGCCTTTTACCCTAACATAAACGCCTACAAGAGGTTCACCGGAAAGATCTGTTATTCTTCCGGTTACATAACCCTGTTGCTGCTGCCCTTCAGAGCTTTTGATACCATTTTTGTCTGTGGCCTCACCACGTGCCCCCTCCTTTGTGGCCTTCTTGATATAAACATTCTTGTTGCTTACCCTGAATGTCAATTGAGTTCCCTCAAGACATCCGGTTAGAATCTCCTCGATAGTGCTGTTTTTAAACTCCTTTTTAATGCGTGGTGCGGAGCTGATATCAGCATCTTCGTAAACGAAATAATAACCACACTCGGTGGAAACCTTCATCAATGCCTCTTTGAGTGAAAGATTCTCCAATTTAAGATTATAGAGACCTTTCTTTGACTGAGAATAACCGGCCGTTGAACCTAACAGCAGAATCATTCCTGTAATAAGAAGCATAAAAAGGGATTTGAAATCTCTTTTTTTCATAGGTCATTTGTATTTATTGAACAATAATAGTTTCTGCTTCCAAAGTGATATGCCCGGGGAAAAACTCCTGAAATACACCAATTATACTCTTGGCATCATCGCCCATTTTAAGCCTTCCGGAAAGTACTTTTTCTGTAACACTTTTTTCAGATATTATAAGGTTGTAGCCATAATATCTGCAAACCTCCCTTAGAATATTCTCAAGTTTTTCAGATTCAAAATAATAGACTCCCTCTATCCAAGAAGAATAAATTGAGGTATTGGCCTTTACTATAGTATTGCTCCTCAAAGCCTTGTTGAAAACAGCAAGCTCTCCACCCACCATCCTCTCCTCTCTTACCACTCCGCTGCTATCTGAATATATCATAATAACCTCTCCCTCAATAAGAGCCATAAAAGCCTCTTTTTCATTGCGATGAGAAATAACATCAAACTTGGTCCCTGTTACCTTTACCTTAAAGCCATCTGCCTCAACAACAAAAGGTGCAGATGATGGAGCTACTTCAAAATAACCTTCACCCGAGAGAGCTACCTCCCTCTTCTTAGATTTGAATTTTGAGGGATAGCTGATAGAAGAGGCGGACTTAAGCCACACCTTGCTGCCATCCGGCAATTGGAGAGAACAAATACCTTTTTCAGGAGCGGTAATACTCTTTATCTCCGGCTGTAACAATTTGGGTATCAAAAGAGTGGCCACAATCACTGCAGCAGCCGCAGCCGCAAAACTCCACCAAAACCACAATCGCTTACCCTTGGCATTATGACTACCTGTTTTGGAGACAACTTGAGAGAAATCGCTATAACGCTTTTGCAAATAGAGTGAATCAGCCATTCTCCGATAAAGCTCCTCGTTTTGCAAAGAGAGCTTTCTCCATTGCTCAAGAGCCAAAGCCTCATCCTCCGTCAACTCCTTCATTAAATGCTTAGCTAAAAGCTGTTTGATTTTATCTTCATTGAAATTTTCCATACAGAGTACCTGCAAAGTCTATATGCTCTGCTACTATATAGACAATCAAAGCAGGCAAAAGGATGGAATCAGAGTCCGAAAAAAATAGCCGCTATTGAAAATAGATTTTTGAGAGAATCTTTCAAAAGTTCCTTTGCCCTTGCCTTTTGACTCTTTACGGTATTAACCGATATGCCTAATCTATCAGCAATCTCCTGATTTGAAAGATTTTCCAAATAACTCATTTTGAAAACCTTGCGGCAACCATCCGGAAGGTTTTCCACTTTTGAGAAAAGCTCCCAAAGTATTTCCGACTCTATTCGGCTATTGAGAAAACTACTATAATCTGCACTCTCTGCCTCTTTAAGAGAAGTTGCAACATAGCTGTTATGATGTCTCTTTTTTGAAATATGGTTCAAACAGGCGTTTCTCACAGCAGAGAGCAGGTAGGAATTCACAGAATTTGAATCCTTTATCTCTACACTTTTGGAGAGCACTCTTTCAAAGACAGAATGTACTATATCTTCCGCTTCCTGCAACGATTCCACAAATCTCATAGCATAGAAGCACAAAAAGGAGTAGTTCTTTTTGTATAGTTCAGAAATAGTAAAATGTATCAACTTAATCTATCTTCTCCAAAACCAATCTTCAGCCATTTAGCAAAGAGAGCATTTGACTTAGGTTAAGAGCCTGCTGCTCACCTGTTTGCAGATTTTTAAGATTATACACTCCGGCCGCCATCTCACTTTCACCTGCAATAATCATATATGGTATATTATTCTTTTCTGCATACTCAAATTGCTTTTTGAGTTTAGCGTTATCGGGATAGAGTTCAACAGCTATTCCGGCCTCTCTTAAGGAGCTTATTGCAGAGAGAGCATATACTAAAGAGCCTTCTCCCATATTTGCAAATAAGGCATCGGTTGCAGTAGTCGCATCTTGTGGAAATTTATTCAATCCGGCAAGCACATCATATATGCGGTCTGCACCAAAGGAGATACCTACCCCCGACACATCCGGCAGTCCGAAAATTCCCGTAAGGTTATCATATCTGCCACCACCACAAATACTTCCAATCTCAAAATCTTTAGCCTTTACCTCAAATATAGCACCCGTATAATAGTTCAAACCGCGAGCAAGAGAAAGGTCTAATTCTACGCTTTGGGTTATGGAAGCACTGTCTATAAAGGCAAATAGCCTCTCCAACTCCTCAATCCCTTTAAGACCAACTTCTGAAGAGGATAGTATGCTCTTTACAAGTTTTATTTTTTCTGCTCTCTCCCCCTTAAAGCTCAATACAGGCTCCAATACCGCAAACCCCTCGTCATTTATGCCTGCTGCAAACATCTCTTCTTTAACAGCTTGCAAGCCAATCTTTTCTATTTTATCCATCGCAATGGTTATCTCCACTATTTTATCCGGAAAGCCCATTGCCTCTGCCAATCCACTGAGTATCTTGCGGTTATTTATCTTAATGCAGACATCTATTCCGAGCCGGTTAAATACCATATCTGCAATTTGCACAAGTTCAAGCTCATTCAGAAGAGATGTGGAACCAATCACATCTACATCGCACTGATAAAACTCTCTGTAACGCCCTTTCTGCGGCCGATCTGCTCTCCAAACAGGCTGAATCTGATAGCGTTTGAATGGGAATGTTATCTCATTTCTGTGCTGCACCACATAGCGGGCAAATGGCACTGTTAAATCGTAGCGCAACCCCTTCTCACATACTGCGAGACTTAATCTATTGCTCTCCACCTCATTAGCAGATGCGTATTCCGAGAGATCAACCTTTGCAAAAGCATCACCGCTATTGAGAATCTTAAATAGCAGCTTATCGCCCTCCTGCCCATACTTGCCAAGTAGCGTAGAGAGATTTTCCATTGCCGGAGTCTCTATACACTTGTAGCCAAAGCGTTTGAATACGCTCTGGATGGTGTCAAATATATAGTTTCTTCCCGCCATCTGTAGTGGGGAGAAATCTCTTGTTCCTTTTGGTATTGCCGGTTTTTGCATCTGCGCCATAATCTGCTGTTTAACTACATCACTCTGCTAATGACTCTGCTCCAAAACAGGACGCACTACACACGCCTGATTAGCATTTAATGCAGAACTATTCTCTGTTGTTATAGATCCCAAAGTGGTTGTAACAGCAAACCTGAAGATAACACGTGTTTGAATGTTGTCGCTACCACCAGAAGTACTGCTTGACATAGCTGTCCAATAATCCGCATTATTATTATCATTAACTCTGCCACTTCCCCCCATTCTGTGACTATGTTTAGGAAAATAGAGAGTATAGGTAGATGTTGTACCGGTGTGGTTATTAGTAAACTTAGCACCTACAGGCAGACCATTAGCAACATCTGCAGCTACAAACTCTCCATATTTGGTACTACCATTAATAAAGCCGGTTGCAAATCTACTTGGAGGTACACAGAAGCCTGCCGGAGATGGATCGTAAATGGTCTTTTTGATATAACTCTTAAACTTGTTATTTCTTTGCTGACCCACTGAAGTTGCCTCGTATTGGCTGTAGTTCCACAAGCTAATCACTTCTCGATAAAAAGTCTTATAACCATAAGCATCTGAGGTAGTTTTATTGTACAGATGTGGTCTTTTTATCCAAAGGTCTATGCTTCGGCCATAACCTGCGTCTTCGAATCCATTAAGGCTATTTGAAGTAGTTTGAAAACTGGCAAAAATATTATAGCGACTGCTTGAAAATGGCTTATCAGTTTTTACCGGATCCTTAATATCTCCGTGTATTCCGATAAACGGATCTTTTCTGCCCCACTGATAGTAGGTAGAGGAGAAATAGGTGCCCTCTACCGGTGTAGAGATTGTATAAGATGCCTGTGATACATTAATATCTTTATAAACATTGGTACCATCTTGTCTTATACGCAGTATTGCATCCTTGGCTTTTGTACTGCCCCCATATTCCAAAGGAATAGTCCACCCCAAGTTAGAGTTGAGCATTTTGGCATCTATCTCTTTGGAAGTATCTATCGCATCCACATATTTGAAAGAAGATAACTGATACCAGTTTTGGCTTACCGGTGCTACCCAGATATGCCAGCTCCAAAGAATTTTATCTTTCTCTTTATCTCTTAGTGCTACAACTATGTTAGATGGGAGTATGCGCTCTTTCTCTATACGGAATTTTATATACTTGCAACTTAGGCCGGCACCGGTTGGAGCATCTATTACAGAGATATCTTTATCCAATATTACCTCTGCCCCCGGATATACATCTTGCCAGACCACAAATGCTTCATAATTACCGGAAAGGGTAAGATTTGGATCTGCTAAAATATATTGAGAAGCGATTTGATTGCCATCTGCATTCTTAAAAGTAACAAAGTAGTCTTTACTATAATCCCAATAGTCTGAACCATTCCCCGCAGTCTCTCCCACAGCATTGCCATAAACAAGCGGGAAGCAATAGAAGCCCGGTGCGCTAACCACGTATGTGTTGGCTGTATGCGAACCGGAAGTGGTAATACTTGTAACATTTGTTGATGGGTAGGCCTCGCCATAAATATCGTAGAGCGACAAATCGCGTGGAGCTTCGTATGTTCCTACAGCTGTAGCATTCTTTAAATCAGTTATAAAGGATGATAGAGCACTCTTAGTGGAGACACTCTCCAACTGCCCCGGAGCGATAGTCAGTGTTAAATTCTCCTGCGTTAAAGTACCAGTACCACCCTTATATTTGTCAACATCTATCCAGTTTGGCCACTCTTCTGTATCATAACCATACTCAGTTCCGTCCTCTGCCACATAGTAGAGTGTCCAAGATTTTGGTGTAACAGGATTTCTGTTTTTACTGGTAACTTTAATACTCTTGCTATTGAAATTTGGAGCTTCTGCGCTCGATACTTGAATATCATCCACATCTGTTGAGAGTATAGTGGAGCCATCGCTCATTCCGGCATTGCTAATCAATACCTTATGCCCCTCAGGTACTTCCAAATCAGCTCCACCCTTCTTTAGATTGAGAGTCATTACTCTATGTATAGTCTCAGTACCACTACCGGCTGCCTCATTGTTGACTACATAATCCATATCAAAAATAACCTTGATCTTTTTCTGAGCTCCAGCAGTAATGGCTGTTTTACCAAGGGTCAATATGGTGAATTTAAGATAAGGGTTTGCATCTGTTGATTTAGGAAGGGTAATTGGCAATAAATCAGTACCAGAAGAGGTCTTAAAATTAATCTTAATCTCCTTGCTCTTATTTGCAGCAGCCACTTCACTTATGCTACTATAAAATCCAAAATTATCGGAGTCGTCAAACTTCAGGTTAGTGGTAATCCCTTTTGCTGCAAGAAATGTATCAGCATCTTCAGACTTAATAGTTACCCCCTTTAAAATCATACTCTCACCCACCCCTAATTTATTATCGGTAAAGTTAAACTCGTAGGCGGTAAAGTTGGGATAAAACTTCAAATCTACCTCAGAAGCAGGTACATTGGCTGCGGCCACTTTTACACCACCATACATATAACCAAACTCGTGGAGATTTGGGTTATACTGATTGGCTACAGAGGCGTCCAACACCACATCTTGGGTAAAACCATCGCTACCTTTTACAGAGTAGTCAAGCTCTTTGAGCTTTATGACTTTATTTTCCAAATCAAGTTCTGTGAGAGAAGGAGCCATTTTAGGATATGCTCCATAAAAATAGTGATCTACTTTATCACCCCACCA
>CADBUS010000068.1 GCA_902797895.1 uncultured Bacteroidia bacterium
CCTATATTATTCAGGCACTTCATTGAAAACTAAAATATTGGAAAGGGATTCTATTGACTCCTTTCATTACTAATTCACGCGGCAAAGGTATGAAAAAGTTTTGAAGATTTCCAAAAATTTTTACATCTATTTGCTCAGCCTGTCCCACCAAGCTAACACACAAGCCTGCACTTATTCAAGGATTTGTTTTGTAACTAAAAATCAGTTACATTTGCACTATGGGAACTAAAGAAAAACTAATAGAACGATTGAAGCGTCTGCCAAAGGATTTTACTTTTGAAGAGGCTGAAAAACTTTTAACATCTTTGGGATACACAAAATCCAATAAGGGCAGAACTTCCGGCTCAAGAGTACTATTTTCTAAATCAGGTAGGTTCCCAATTTTTATGCATAGGCCGCACCCACAAAAAACACTAAAGAGCTATCTTATTAAACAATTGATTTCAGAATTATCTAAAAACGGAGATATTTTATTATGAACAGATTAAAATATAAAGGTTACAGCGGTTCTGTAAATTATAGTGAACCGGACAAAGTTTTTTTTGGAAAAATTGAGGGTATTGAGGGTTTGGTTAACTATGAAGGAGAATCTGTAAAAGAACTTACCGCCGCCTTTCACGAGGCTGTTAATGATTATATTATCTTCTGTGAAGATAATGGAATAAAACCGGATAAGAGTTATACCGGCATATTCAATGTGCGCATTGCACCGGCCACTCACAAAGAGATTGCCTCTATTGCAGCAGAAGAGAGTATCTCTATTAACTCATTTGTTAAGAAAGCTCTTGCAGAAGCAGTAAATAATTTTTATCTTTCTAAATCAAATAAAGTTATATCCAAGAGATACCCTACTCCATCTGAAAATGAGGTTATTGCGTTGCAAGAACCAGAGGCCGGATATGGGAGTAAAGAGGTTTTGAGGGTTACTATTCCATCCAAGGATTTCTCTTTTGCAAAAGAGCTTTTTGAGCGGTTGGGTTGGTCGCTCCTTTGATAATCAGAGCAAACGGCGGGCGAACTCCAAATCCTCCGGTGTGGTGATTTTGAGGTTGAACTTGCTCCCCTCTATTGTATCAAGGTTGTAGCCGCAACTCTCCATTACGGTAGATTCATCTGTAAAGGTTGGGGAATATGGCCTCTTGTAGGCCAATTTAAGACGCGTAGAATCAAATACTTGCGGAGTTTGAACTATTAAGAAATCCTCTCTTTGAACCGGTTGGTTTCCTACAACTGCCCCACCCTCTCCATATATCTTCTTTCTCAAAGACTCCACAACCGGAAGCACCGGCACAACTCCGGCGCAATTCTCATCTATCTTATACTTAAATAATTTGGTTAATAGTTCTTTTGGTACGATAGGGCGTACTCCATCGTGAACAGCCACCACCACATCATCCGGCACCTTGGCCAAAGCCGCCCTTACAGAGTGGTAGCGAGTAAGCCCTCCTTCCACAATTATATGGCTGAATATCAAATTGTTCTTAATGTAGTACTCTTTCCACAAATCTATATAGGCGTGCGGCAGAACAAGTATAATCTCCACAGGAAAATCCAACTGCGTAAAAAGCTCTATTGTTCTGTGTATTATAGGCTTACCATCTATCTGTATGAACTGCTTGGGGAGTTTGCTCTTCATACGGGTTCCGCTTCCGCCGGCAGTTATTACTGCAAAATATCTCATTGCGCAATTTTTTACTTGCGGCAAAGTTAACCATCTTTACTTAACAATTATTTGGTTTCAATTATTTAATCAACTATTTTTGAGGGGATTTTTCTTGGCAACAAGAGAATAAAAGCATTAGATAATTAAGGTATAAGCAATTAGAGGCGTGAAACAGATAAAAAAGGCATTGATTTCCGTCTATCACAAAGATGGTATTTTAGATATAGCAGAGCTGCTTGTTAAGGATGGCGTGGAGATAATTTCCACCGGAGGCACAGCAGATTTTCTCAGCCAAAACAGCATAAAAGTTACTAAGGTAGAAGATCTTACAGGGTTTCCGTCTATATTCGGAGGAAGGGTAAAGACTCTCCATCCTGCTGTATTTGGCGGCATTTTGGGGCGCAGAGATAATCCTACAGACCAGAAAGAGTTTGCCGCTTACAATATCACTCCTATAGATTTGGTAATAGTAGATCTCTATCCGTTTGAGGAGTATGTTGCCAAAGGTGCTGCTCATCAGGAGATTATAGAAAAGATCGATGTTGGCGGAATCTCACTTATAAGGGGCGCGGCAAAGAACTACACCGATGTGGTTATTGTTCCCTCTGTGGAGTATTACTCCAAGCTGTTGCAGATTCTAAAAGAGAGGGGAGCTAAAACCTTACTCGCAGAGAGAGAGTACTTTGCAGCAGGAGCTTTTGCTGTAAGTTCAAGCTACGACAGCGCAATTTTTGAGTACCTGAACACCAAAGCCAACCTGCCGTACTTCAGCAAAATTGTTAAACAGAGCAAGCCTTTAAGGTATGGCGAGAACCCTCACCAAAAGGGTTTCTACTACGGAGGTGCGAACTCTCTTCCTACTCAGCTGCACGGCAAGGAGCTTTCTCACAACAATCTGCTTGATGTTGAGGCGGCTATAGAGCTTATATCAGATTTTTCTGATATTACAACTGCCATTATAAAGCACACCAACGCCTGCGGATGCGCAAGTGCAGAGAGCCCTCTAAAGGCTTGGGAGAGAGCGCTTGCAGGAGATCCGGTATCGGCATTCGGAGGCATTATTGTTACCAATGCGGAGATAGAGAAGGATGTGGCCGAGCAGATGGACAAGATATTTTTTGAGGTTGTGATTGCCCCTGCATATACGGAGGAGGCTCTAACCATTCTCAAGAGCAAGAAAAATCGTATCATATTGGTAAACAATATATCAGAGCTGCCTGCAACTAAGTTCCGCTCGCTGCTCGGAGGAGTTTTGGCACAGCAGAGAGACAACTATGTGGAAAGAGCGCAGGATTTGCAGGTGGCTACAACAACTGCTCCTGATGCTACAAAAGTTGAGGATTTACTCTTTGCAAATAAACTTGTAAAGCACTCTAAATCAAACGCTATTGTACTTGCAAAAGATAAGCAGCTCATTGGTAGCGGAGTTGGGCAGACCTCCAGGGTAGATGCCCTCAAACAGGCCATTGCCAAGGCTCATAGCTTTGGCTTTGATACTCAGGGGGCTGTAATGGCTTCAGATGCTTTCTTCCCATTCAAGGATTGTGTGGAGATTGCCGCCGCCAACGGAATAAAAGATGTTATACAGCCTGGCGGCTCAATAAGAGACGGCGAGAGCATAGAGTTCTGCAACAACAACGCTATTGCAATGATAATTACAGGAATAAGACACTTTAAACATTAAAAATATATGGCATTTTCATTTTTAACACAGGAACTTGCAATTGATTTAGGAACTGCAAATGTTGTAATTTTCCTAAAAGACAAGATAGTAATTGATGAGCCATCTATTATCGCGATAGATCAGAATACCAAAAAGCCCATAGCTGTGGGAGAGAAGGCACGGAGAATGCACGGTAAAACCCATCCTAACATTATGACCATTAGGCCTATGAAAGATGGTGTGATTGCAGATTTCCAAGCTGCGGAGCAAATGATAAGGGGTATGATTAAGATGATAAACAATAAGCGTCCATCGCTCTTTACCCCTAATCTTAAAATAGTTATAGCCATTCCGAGCGGCGCTACCGAGGTGGAGAACAGGGCGGTTAGAGAGGCTGCGGAACACTCCGGAGGAAGAGAGGTTTACATAATCTACGAGCCTATGGCGGCGGCAATTGGTATAGGACTGGATGTTGAGGAGCCTACAGGCCATATGGTTGTGGATATAGGAGGAGGTACAACAGAGTGCGCGGTAATATCGCTCGGCGGTATTGTCTGCAACGAGAGCCTGAGGGTTGCGGGAGATGTATTTACCTCTGATATCCAGCAATATCTGCGCCAGCAGTACAACATTAAGGTGGGAGAGATTTTGGCAGAGAAGATAAAGATTGCAGTTGGTGCGGCCATATCGGATTTGGAGACTCCACCGGAGCCGTTCCTTGTAAAGGGACCTAACATTATGACCGCCTACCCTGTGGAGATTTCCATAACATCTATGGAGATAGCCCATTGTCTCGACAAATCTATCGCCAAGATAGAGACTATGATTGTTAAGGTATTGGAGCAGACTCCTCCTGAGCTTTATGCAGATATAGTAAAAGAGGGAATACACCTTAGCGGCGGCGGAGCGCTTATCAGAGGATTGGATAAGAGGCTTTCTGATAAGCTGAAGATTCCTTTCCACGTAGCAGATGATCCGTTGAGAGCTGTTGCAAGAGGCACCAATACTGCACTTAAATACTTGAGCAAGAGGCACTTCTTGCCATATCTGATGAGATAGGCGCAAGATGAAGCTCCCACCGCTGATTTACAATTCCATAGGAAAGTTCTTCTTTTTCATTCTGTTGGAACTTGCCTGCATATTGCTTGTTATGAATAACGGAGATGTGCAGAAGAGCAGAATTATGAATAGAGTGAGGAGTTTTCAGACCTTTTTCTGGAAGATTAACACATCTGTAAAGAACTACACAAACCTCAAAAAGCTAAACGCAGAGCTCAGCCAAGAGAATGCAAAACTTTTAAGTCTTAACACTTTATACAAAGAGCAGATTATAAGACAGCAGGGCGAGCAAAAACTGGAGGAGCTTACTGCGGCTATGAGGCAAAACCTTGGCGATTCCACCCTAACAAACTATAGGTTTGTGCTTGCAAAGGTTGTAAAGAATACCATAAACACAGAGCACAACTATCTTGTTATAGACAAGGGTAGAGAAGATGGTATAACTGAGGATCTTGGAGTTATAACTCCGAGCGGAGTTGTTGGAATTGTGAGGGCCGTAGGAGCGCACTACAGCTATGTGCTCTCTTTCTTAAACCAGAAGCAGCATATAAGTGCAAAGGTGGGGCAGAGCCAGGCCCTTGGAACTCTACTGTGGGAGGGGAAAAACATAAAGGGTGCTGTACTTACCGGAATCCCTCTGAGCGAGGATGTAAAACAGGGGGATATTGTATATACCAGCGGCAGTTCGGCCTTTTTTCCGCCGGATATTCCGGTAGGCTATGCCAAAACATCCACTATTGAGGATGGCATACACAAGAGAGTTGATGTGGAGCTTATTCTAAACTACTCCACAATAGATTACGTTATAGTTGTAAAAGACCTTGCAAGGGCTGAGATAGAGGCTCTTATAAATGATAACAGATAGAGTATGCAGTGGCCAAGATATTTAATAGGGGGTTTGATTATACTTATTCTGCAGCTTATAGCGTGCGAGTTTGCCAACTTTTGGCCACCGCTCTATATTGCTGTTATTCCGCTATTTATAATCCTGCTGCCCAATAACACAAACACTTATCTGCTTATGCTGTGCGGCTTTGTTATTGGATTGCTCACAGATGCGCTGGCAGATGGAGTGCTCGGCCTTAATGCCGCAGCTTGCGTTATGGTTGCGGCCACAAAGAGCATTGTTATAAAGCCGCTTGTTAAATACGATGCGCAGAGCACATCTATTGCGGTGAGCAGCAGAGAGTTCAGCTGGAGAAAATTTCTGCCTCTGCTTACAATCTGCTACACCCTTTTCTTTGCAATCTATCTCACTTTGGATGGATTGGGAAGCCACTCTATATCTTTCTTTTTTGTAAGGCTTGCGCTCAATCTCTCCGTTAATGTTGCCTTGGCATATCTGCTGGAAAGTTTATGGATAGGAAGATATTTTTCATAGCAGGCATAATTATAGCGGCTATTATCTTAGCTTCCAGAATGTTCTATCTCCAGATAATAGAGGAGAAGTATAAGGTTAATGCAGATAACAACGCCCTGCTCTATATGACAAAATATCCTGCAAGGGGAGAGATTTATGACCGCAAAGGGAGAACGCTTGTGGGTAATAAAACCACATACGATATTATGGTAACTCCATACGATTTGGAGCCTTTCGACACCTTGGACTTTTGCCGCATATTCAATTTAGATACCGTTGCAGTTAAGCGTAAACTAAAGAGTTACAGAGAGAATCGCCGCAGGGTGGGGCATCAGACTTTTACCTTTATTAAGCAGGTTTCTGCACAGGATTACAGCCACTTTGCAGAAAAGGCCTACAAGTTCCCCGGCTTTTTTGCCATAAGCAGAACTGCAAGAGTTTATCCGTTTAATGCAGGGGCCAGCCTATATGGCTATATCAATGAGGCAGACTCTGCTTTCCTTGCCAAAAATCCCGATTACAGAAGAGGAGACTATGTGGGAATTACCGGTTTGGAGCGTTCTTATGAAGATGTACTCAAAGGGAAAAAGGGTTACAACATTATGGTAAGGGATGTGCACAACCGCGTGCGCTCCAGCTTCAAAAACGGAGAGTATGATGTGGAGGCAATTCCGGGTAAAGACCTTACCGCTTCAATAGATGGAGAGTTACAGGCATACGGAGAGTTTATTATGCGGAACAAGGTAGGCTCCATTGTGGCGATAGAGCCAGCTACCGGAGAGATTCTTGCAATAGTTTCAGCACCAGGGCTTTCAATAGAGGATCTTACAAATATAAGAACCAACTACTCCGCCTTGGCGCAAGACCCCTACAAGCCTATGTTCAACAGGGCGGTTATGTCTGCCTATCCGCCGGGCTCTGTATTCAAGGCTGTAAACGCGCTTATTGCACAGCAGAATGGAGCTATAACTCCGCAAACAATGTACTCCTGCTCAAGAGGCTTTTTCTACTCCGGTGGCAAGATGGGATGCCACGGCCACAAGAGCCCTCTCAATCTAAAGGAGTCTATTATGATGTCGTGCAACGCCTACTATGCCAACACCTTTAGGGCAATTCTCAGAGATCCTGCCCATCAGCCAATTGCAAATGCCTTTGACCATTGGAAAGAGCAGGTTATGAAGTTCGGCTTTGGAGTTAAGTTGGAGAGCGATTTTCCTGCAGAGCTTGCCGGAAATCTCCCTTCTACCAAAACATACGATAAAATTCACGGCAAAGGGAGGTGGAACGCCTTCAATATTCTATCGCTCGCCATTGGGCAGGGAGAGGTTGGAGCAACTCCGCTACAGATTGCAAATCTTGCTGCAACTATCGCGAATAAAGGCTACTACATAATTCCGCACCTTATAAAGAATCCTCCCGATTCGGCCAGAGCTGCCAAATACTCAGAAAAACATTATGTTGGAATAGAGCAGGAGCATTTTGCCCCTGTGATAGAGGGAATGTATCTGGCTGTGAATGCTCCGCAGGGAGCAGGAGGCACATCACGCAGAGCCTATATACCTGATATTACGGTGTGTGGAAAGACCGGCACCGCACAGAATCCGCACGGCAAAGACCACTCCGTTTTTATGTGCTTTGCCCCTATGGATGAGCCTAAAATTGCAGTGGCTGTATATTTGGAGAATGCCGGTGCAGGAGGAAGTTGGGCTGCTCCCGTAGCCTCCCTTATTGTGGAGAAGTATCTGAAGGGAGAGGTGGAGCGCAAGGAGTTGGAGGATTATGTTGCACACTCCAACCTTAGGCAGTTTGTTCCAATCAAGAGAAAAAGATGATGCAAGAGAATAAGACCAGAAGAGTTGACCTTGGGCTGCTGCTCTCCTACCTGCTGCTGATAGTTTTCGGGTGGTTGAATATCTACTCGGCAGTATATTCAGAGGAGCACGGTTTTATACTTGATATGAGCCAGAGGTATGGGCAGCAGTTTATTTGGATTGGCCTCTCTATACTCACAGCCATATTTATTCTCTACATAATAAGGCCGGAGATATACAGCACGCTCTCCCCCATTTTGTACATAATAATGGCGGTGCTGCTCTTTGCTGTAATATTTGTGGGGAAAGAGGTAAACGGCTCAAAATCTTGGTTTTTTATAGGCTCGTTCGGATTGCAGCCGGCAGAGTTTTCCAAAATTACAACATCGCTGCTGCTCTCCTACATTATGAGCCAATATGGTTTTACCCTCACCAACAAAAAGATGGCGGCAACAGCCGCAGCTGTTGTGTTGCTCCCTATACTGCTGATTATTATGGAGAAAGAGACAGGTAGCGCACTTGTATATTTAGGGCTGCTCTTTGTCTTTTATATGCAGGGAATGAGCGGATGGTTTATAATTTTAGGATTCTCGTTGGCAGCCATATTCTCACTTACTATCTCATTCTCACCGCTTACCGCCATTGTTTGCGCCCTTGCGGCCTGTTCGCTGCTCAGGCTGCTTATTTGGAAAAGGGGCAAATGGTTTATAAGCGCCGTAGCGGTGATTGTGCTTATAGCCTATCTGCCAAAACTTTACGCAACTCTCCCATTTTTGGAGCTATTTAAGCCGGAGGTATGGGCTCTTATACTCTTTATTCCACACACCATACTATGGATTGTGGATATATACAAAATGAGAGAGGACAGAGGCTCTTTCTATCTTATTCTCAGCCTGATATGCGCCATAGCTATAACCTTCTCCATAAATATTATATTCAACAAGGTGCTGCAACCGCACCAAAGGGCAAGGATAGAGAATCTCTTTGGCATTACAGAAGATTTGCAGGGGATTGGCTACAATGTCCACCAATCAAAGATTGCAATAGGGAGCGGTGGCCTCACCGGCAAAGGCTTTCTGAATGGTACCCAAACCAAGTACAATTTTGTGCCGGAGCAGAGTACAGACTTTATATTCTGCACCGTTGGAGAGGAGTGGGGATTTGTGGGCAGTCTGCTGCTGCTAATAGTATATATCTATCTGATAGTAAGGATTATAGTATTGGCTTCCAAGAACTTTGATACATTTACCAAGCTCTATGGCTACTGCGTGGCATCCATATTCCTTATGCACGTGGTTATAAATATGGGTATGACTATGGGATTGCTCCCTGTAATTGGAATCCCTCTACCATTCCTCAGCTATGGTGGCAGCAGTATGCTGAGTTTTACTATACTGCTCTTTATCTTTATAAGGCTTGATATGGAGCGCCAAAGCAAGGAGTAAAAAAAAAGCCGACCAAAAAGTCGGCTTTTTTTATATTAAATCTTTGCGATTATCATAGAGCTGTTGTGCCCACCAAATCCGAATGTATTGCTCAGGGCCACTTTCACATCCCTCTTTTGAGCCGTATTGAATGTGAGATTCAACTTAGGATCTATATTAGGATCATCTGTAAAGTGGTTTATGGTTGGCGGAACAATTCCGCTGTTTATTGCGTGAATACAAGCAAGCGCCTCCACCGCTCCGGCAGCACCAAGCAGGTGGCCTGTCATACTTTTGGTGGAGCTTATGTTCATTTTGTAAACACTCTCTCCAAAGAGCTCTTTGATTGCCTTCAGCTCAGCTATATCGCCAAGCGGAGTGGAGGTTCCGTGAACATTTATGTAATCAACCTCCTCCGGCTTTATTCCGGCACGCTCCAAAGCTATCTGCATTGCAGCCTTTGCTCCCAAACCCTCCGGATGAGGAGCGGTAATGTGATGAGCGTCTGCACTTGTTCCGCAACCCTTTAGCTCTGCATAAATCTTTGCACCTCTGGCCTTTGCGTGCTCATACTCCTCAAGAATGAGTATGCCGGCACCCTCGCCGAGCACAAAGCCGTCTCTATCCTTGTCAAACGGACGCGAGGCTGTTGCAGGATCATCGTTACGGGTAGAGAGAGCCTGAGCGGAGTTAAATCCTCCTACTCCCGGAATTGTAATAGCTGCCTCCGCTCCGCCGGCAACTATCATATCTGCCTGGCCGGAAAGTATCAAATCGTATGAGATACTTATGGCGTGAGAAGATGATGCACAGGCGGAAACTGTTGCAAAGTTTGGCCCCATAAAGCCATATTTGATTGAAACCAAGCCAGATGCAATATCAGCAATCATCTTTGGAATAAGGAATGGGTTGAAACGTGGCTGGCCGCCCCCCTTCACAAAATCAATAATCTCATTGGTCATTGTCTCTATGCCGCCAACACCAGAGCCTATAACCACTCCCACACGAGCCTTATCTATTTTATCAAGCTCTATTCCGCTGTCTGCAACAGCCTGGTCTGATGCAACCATTGCAAATTGGCAGTACAAATCCTGCTTGCGAGCCTCTTTGCGGTCTATAAACTGCAGAGGATCAAAGTTTTTAACCTCACAAGCAAAACGAGTCTTGAATAGAGAGGCATCAAAGCGTGTGATAGGGCCGGCTCCGCTGACTCCCTTGTCCAACGCTGCAAAATACTCCTCTACAGTATTGCCCAAAGGGTTAAGCGTTCCAAGTCCTGTAATAACAACTCTCCTTTTCTCCATATACTATTTATTTTATTATCAACGTTTTAAGTAAAAATCTTTGCTTAAAATACTCCAAAAAAATAGGGAGACCTAAAGAACCAGGTCCTTTAGGTTTCCCTTTGGAACTGAAATTGGGACCTATTTTTTCTGAGCCTCAATGTACTTAATAGCATCTCCAACAGTAGCTATCTTCTGTGCCTCTTGCTCAGGAATTTCAATCTCAAAAGCTTTCTCAAACTCCATTATCAACTCTACTGTGTCAAGAGAATCAGCACCAAGATCCTTAGTGAAACTTGCCTCAGGAGTAATCTCAGCCTCGTCCACACCTAATTTCTCAACAATGATCTCTTTAACTTTAGAAGTAATGTCTGCCATAGTTAAAAATTTTAGTTTATAATAAGTTTATATTTTAGTAGGGTGCAAATATAACATAATTTTTTTAATTGAGTATCTTTGCCCCTGCAGGATGCCTCCAAAGAGGTGGCCTCCGGCTTGCAACCTGCTTTAACTAAAAGCGTGCCAAACAGAATATGCAGATGTCAAAAAGAGAAAAAAAAAGTAGCTCAAGAATAGCGATATTGGCCTCCGGAAGCGGTACAAATGCAGAAAATATAATTCGCTACTTCCAATCCTCTACTATCGCAACGGTGGAGCTTGTGGTAAGCAACAAAGCAGATGCCTATGTGCTTACACGAGCAAAAAATCTTAATGTGCCGGCTGTGGTAATGAATAAGGCGCAACTATGCGGCACCCAAGAGAATGGCTACACCCCTACCGAGTTTATAGAGTTGCTCAGGCACTACCGGATAGATGTTGTGGTGCTGGCCGGCTATCTGCTCCAAGTGCCTAAGGCTGTTATAGATATTTATCGCGATAGGATAATAAATATCCACCCTGCCCTGCTCCCTGCCTACGGAGGCAAAGGAATGTACGGAGAGAGGGTGCACAAGGCCGTTCTTTCTGATATGCAGAGCTATATGGAGCAACACCCAAACGAGCCAAAGGATTTTTACAGCGGCATTACAATCCACCTTGTAGATGAGCAGATGGACCACGGTCGGATACTTTTTCAGG
>CADBUS010000069.1 GCA_902797895.1 uncultured Bacteroidia bacterium
AGTCAATAGAATCCCTTTCCAATATTTTAGTTTTCAATGAAGTGCCTGAATAATATAGGTGTAGTATGCCATAACTCGCGTAAAGCGCTGAGTTTCTGCCAATTTGGCAGGGGGGGGGGGCATAAAAAGCTCATATTAAGCTATTTGCATAGTTGTAGCTTATTCATTAAATCTCTATTTTCTCAACTTTTTTCTGGTTTCATACATTGTCATTTATTGTGCTTAGGCAGCGAGAGCTGCACAGCCCCAGCCGCAGATATCCGCTTGTCGGCTAATCAAGGATGGGGACTCGTGCAGCCGAGCTATGCTTTTGCTAAAAAGGAAATACGATACAGACATTCCAGCTCATCTTTTTTGACTCGTTTTTATCATTATTTCACACGAGCTGCAATGTCTTCAGGCCTGTTGCAGAGAAATGCTTATCCTCTCTCTCTGCAACGGCCTTTCTTATGTAATAACAAATGATAAAATAAAACACAATGAATCAAAAAATTATCCGTTTTCAGGAGCATCTTTATAGGTCTAAATTTTGTTTAGTCCTGTTTTTTGCTTCTGTTTTAGTTTTAAGTCTGTTTGTTACAGGCTGTTCAAAGGAAGATAGCGGTGCCGGCTTTACCAACTCCGGCCGTCAGATAAGTTTTACAGCCTCTTCCGGTAACAGCTCTGCGGAGACCAAATCATCTGCTGAGTCTGCAGCCTCTGCTGAAGGCTTGGATGAAACAATAGTAGGCTATGAGCTTGCCGGCGGCTCTGATTTTGGAGTTCTCACTATAGCAGATACTCCTAATGATGGCTTCTATCGCTATACCGCCTCCTCTCTCTCTTCATCCGATGAGAGCGATGCCTCTTACGAAATCTCTACCAAAACTCGTTATAGCGGTCAGTATACCACCGAGAGCGGCAAGAAATATGAGCGTATCGACTGGGAGGTGGGGGATAAACTTACCCTTTGGAGCGACAAGGCTCGTGTAGTAACCTACCTCTCCAATAACGATAACGCTTGGGCCACTTACGAGATTCTTACCTCTACTATTGATGGTCGCAAAAGCAAAGGTACTATCGCTGCCGAGAACAATGGTAACGGCCTTTGGTGGGACAAGAGTGGCGGTGAGCATCTTTTTCTTGGTCTCTATCCCGATGTGGCTTCCGTAGGCTCCGGCACTTTTACTATACGTGATAATTCCACCCAATATGGTGTAGCCATTTCCGATATAGTAATGCCAGAGAATCAGGTTGCTAAGTGCGAGTCAGTAGGCTCTTTTACCTATCTTCCGGATATGAATTATGCCTATATGGGAACTTCTGCCAAGAGTAACCCTGTTAACAGCTTGGAGATAAGCTTTGTACCAATGTTCAATGCCTACGAGTTCCGCCTATTGAAAGATAGCGATCGCTCTATTGTGATAAACAAAGTAACCTTAACCGAGATAGGTGTGAGCGGTGCTTACCTCTCCGGCAACAAGTGTCAGCTTCAGATGGGTGGCGCCCGCAGCAGCTTTGACTCTAATCCATTCTCCAGCTATACTTTGCAGGCTCCTCTTTCTCACGATGCTTCTGATTTCAGCACAAGTATCTCCCTTACCTTTGCAGACAACAGCGGTTCACCTATTTCCGGTGTGGCTTTGGATAAAACCAATCCAACCTCTTTTACTCTCCTCTCCTTGCCAAGGGATATAACTCGCTTGAAGTTGGTGTTGGATTTAACCATAGATGGTACAGCCAAACAACGTACCCTTGAGCTTAAAAAGAAGAATGGCGATTGGGTAACTCTTTCCAAAGGGCGTAAGTTATTGATAAGCAGTATGAATATATCTGATATAGGTTACGAGATAATAACTCCGAGCGAGATAGTAGTAGAGAATGCCGCAACCCCAAAAAGCAAGAGTTTTGAGATAGAGTCTTACAAGATAGACCGTACCAGCGGCGTTAAAACCAAGTTGAATATCTCCAAGATAGAGTACTCTGCAGCTAATCCTGATGGCACAAACAAAGAGGAGTGGAGTACCACCCCTCCTTCTGGAATGACCTCTGCCGTGAGTCTTACAAATACTACCGGCACTACTTATGGAGGTACTATAAATGTAGATGCCAATTCTGCCGCCTCATCAGATAATCGTGCAACCAGAACCGGCCACCTCGCTTCACGCGATAATGGCAAGAGTTCCTCCTCTCCTGAGGACCTCTCACTTATGGAAACAGATGGAACAGAGCGTTTTCCACAGCTTCCTGTAACCGCTAATTCATACGTTGTAAGAAAGAAGGGGTGGTATGCATTTCCTGTAGTATATGGTAATGCTATAGATGGTCTCAAGGGTAGTACAATAGATGGTATCTCATACAATAACAAAGATGCCTACGCTCCAAATTACGCTCCAGCATCGCGATTGTATTTAACTCCATTCAGAAATGCAATATATAACTCTCTTAATACTCAGTCTTGTATAAATAATCCATATATTCATAGAGACTTGGGTATCAATCCAAGCGGCGATGCCGCAGATCTTGTAAGCAACTTTAATGTAGTTGTTGTATGGGTAGATCTTCCATCCGGCCAGAATTTTATTTCAGATTTGGAGTTGGTTTCAACTCCTGCAGGTTGTGCTCTTAGTGGTGTTCCTTATATTCGCTTTAGGATAAACGAGAATATTCAGGAGGGTAATGCCGTTATAGCTTTGAGAAATAGCTCTAATATAATAGTTTGGAGTTGGCACATTTGGGTAAGTGACAGCGATTTTACAACAAAAACCGTTTATCATAAAGAAAATTTGAGCGATGCCTCTCTTACTGCAACATCTGAGTTATTACCTTTTACTCTTGGCTATAATGCTGAGGACGAGAAATGGCTAAACGAACGTGTTTGGTATATGCGCTTTACTCAAGAAATCTCCAATGAGCAAAAGGTAGTAAAGATTATGCAACCTATTTTAATTGAGAGTTTACAAGCAACATCTCTTTTTTATCAGTGGGGGCGCAAAGATCCAATACTTGGCTCTTCTGGCTTACCAAATCCCGTTAATAAAAATCATCACTCTCCAAGCGGTTATGTTATAACTTCAGATAATGTAACAGTTAATACATATTATTTTGAAACAGGAAGTAATGGAAATTCAGGATTTCCAAACTTTGGTTTTTCAATTCAAAATCCTCACAGATTTCTTTATGGTATAGGTGGTACTCCTTTAAATACATTTAATTATTATGGGCGCCAGTTAGATGCCTATTATAACCTGTGGAATGCTCAGCAAACAACAGCTGCAGGTCAGAACCGCAATACGACCGGATTGAATATTCCTGTAATAAAGACAATTTATGATCCTTGCCCACCAGGTTACTCTGTGACAAGAGCATACGTTTTTACAGGTGGTTGGGGAACTCAATATGGTACTACTAATTTTGTGTATAACCACGATTATAAATACAAAGAGAGGAACTGGTATGGTTTGGAGGGTTTTAATAATACAGAAGAGTATGTGAGCCATTTCAAAGGTGTTTTCTTCTACACCAACCCTACGGAGCAATCAACAAAGACTTTTGAAAATACCATTTTTATACCCTCTGCTGCATATAGATATCCAAGAACTGACAAGCAGTTATATTATGTCGGAGGTGGAATTCAGCTGCTTCTTTCCAATGCTTCTTATAGGACTGATGCGGCAGGCGTTCCTTATGTACAAAATAATTATTGGGTACTCGGCCAAGGATGTGCCAATTTGTTTGATTCATTTTATGTGTATCGGGATAACTGGCAAACAATGGGATTCCAAATCATACCTATGAAAAATTAGGTAGAGCTCTCATCTAATAGATGATTATAAACTAAGTAATGAGCTGACTAAAAGATTCTTCTTTTAGTCAGCTCTCTTTTTTACTCTTCTATAATGTAGGGGCGGAGTTTTTCTGCGGCCTCTGCGGTGAGGATATTGTTTTTAACAAGATTGGAGAGGGTGCAGCTCTCTTCTCCTTCTGTTTGGATAAAGAGTCTGATTCCGCGTGCATTATAAGCTCCTATGTATGGGTGCTGTTTGAGAAATTCCTGCTTTGCATTTTTTAGAGAAAACTTTTTTATGCCCGCAGGGTGAACAAAAATCTGCCCTCTAATGCGGTTAAATTTCTCCTCATCCATACCTCTTATCTCCAAAAGTTGCTCGGTGTGAGCAAAGCTGCCGAGCTTTTCCCGTAGCTTTAAAATCTCTCTGCAAAAATAGGGGCCTATCCCCTTAACGGCCATAAGTGCCACACTATCAGCCTCATTCAAATCTATGCTTGTGGTGTTATACTTTGTGGTGTTTCCCGCTTTGTGGCTTTCTCTTCTATAATTACCTGTTGTAGAATTTTCCGTTTTGAAATCATCTCTTGTAAGGTATTCTTTTGTAGAGTATCCTGTTTTGGAGTTTTGTGTTTTAGAATATTCTCTTGTAAAATTGTTTGTTGTAGAATATCCCTTTGTAGAGTTTTCTCTTACGGAATGTTCCTTTGTTTTTGCAGATGGTTTTGCTCTCTCTCTTTTTGTGAAGCCTCTTCTTTTTGTTGCCTGAACTTTCTCTCCTGCAACCGAATCGGGCAACTTTATATATGGCTCCAACAGCAGATATTTAGCCTCATCTACAACATAAAGTTTTGCAAAATCTCTCTTTTTTAGAAACTTGCCCCCTTTATCACGATAGTGTATTACCGTAGCAGCCTGTTTTTGAGAGAAGCCGAGCATCTGCAGGCTGTCTATCGGAATTGTATTTGGGTTAAATTCAAAGAGTAGAGCTGTAGCCTGCCCTTCTGAATTGGGGAGACTTTCCTTACTCTCTTTGGATGAGCATTTTTCTACAACAAAAACACCTATTTGGTAGATTAGCATTAGGGCCATCAGCCCGATAACTCCCTTAGCCTTGCTCGGAGTTATCTGCCCTGCATCCGCTACTCTCTTTCTCATAATCTTTCTCCTCATCTTTTCCAGCTATTATTACAACTATTTCTCCTTTGGGCGGTTGGGTGGTGTAGTGTTGGATTATCTCCTTGATAGTTCCTCTTACGCACTCGCTATGTAGCTTTGTAAGTTCCCTGCATACAGCACATTGCCTGCTCTCAGATGTAAACTCGGAGAGAGCTTGCAACATCTTTACGAGGCGGAAAGGTGATTCGTAAACTATTGTGGTAATTTCTCTTTGGGCAATCTCTTTAAGGCGTGTCTGCCGCCCCTTTTTCTGCGGCAAAAAGCCCTCAAAGCAGAAGCGGTCTGCCGGCAGGCCGGAGGCGGTAAGTGCCGGAACAAAGGCAGTTGCACCTGGGAGAGCCTCTACCTCAATTCCGCTCTCTATGCAGGCTCTTGTAAGCAAAAAGCCCGGATCTGATATCCCCGGAGAGCCGGCATCTGTAATAAGTGCAGCATTCTTTCCGCCTGCAATTCGCTCAACTATAGACTCTGTGCGTTTATGCTCGTTGAACTTGTGGTAGCTCTCAATATGGGTAGAGATATTGTATTTGCTTAGTAAAAAGCCACTTGTGCGAGTATCCTCTGCATAAATAATATCCACCTCCTTAAGAATACGCAAGGCTCTTAAAGTAATATCCTCTAAATTTCCTACGGGTGTTGGTACCAGAAATAGCTTTCCCTGCTCTCCCATCTTTTTCTCTCTTTTTTTTGTTAAATTTGTGGTTACAACAGACAAAAGTAGCAAAATGTTTCTGGAAAATGCAAAACAGGCGGGCTGGCTTGAGGTTATATGCGGCTCAATGTTCTCAGGTAAAACCGAGGAGCTTATAAGGCGCCTCAAGAGGGCTAACTTTGCACGTCAGAGAGTGCAGATTTTCAAGCCGGCTATAGATGTGCGCTACTCCGAGAGTGATGTTGTTTCTCACGATAGCCGCTCAATTGCATCAATAGCAGTAGATTCTTCGCAGAATATTCTGCTTTATGCCACAGATGTGGATGTTGTGGGGATAGATGAGGCACAGTTTTTTGACGATGGTCTTGTAGAGGTTTGCACAGAGTTGGCAAACAAGGGGATAAGGGTTATTTGCGCCGGCCTGGATATGGACTATTTGGGTAATCCGTTTGGGCCGATGCCTGCCTTAATGGCTAAAGCCGAGTATATTACAAAGGTACACGCTATATGTGTAAAATGCGGCCAGCCTGCCCACATATCTCACCGCCTGCCATCTGTTACAGGCCGCGGCGCCGATGAGCAGGTCCTTATCGGTGAACACGATAAATACGAGCCGCTCTGCCGTCACTGTTTTAATGAAGCATTAAAACAGTGACGGCAGAGCGGGCTGTCCCACAACCCTGCCGCACTTAAAGTTTGTTTAGCAGCCTGCTGCCAAACAAACCGCCTCTTTAACCCCCCAGCTGCTACGCAGCAGCCCCCAAGGGGGCATACGGCCCTTTCAGGGCCGGTCGCTAACGCGACGAATTAAGCTATATCATAGCATTAAAACAGTGACGGCAGAGCGTGCTGTCCCACAAGCCTGCAGCACTTAAAGTTGAGATTTTTTTTTTACTACTTATTGATGAAACGGTAGCTGAGGCAGGCGGTGACGAAGTAGATTATGGCTTGCGCCCAAAGGGCGAAGAACTCCGGCAGTATGGTGGCAAATTGCGCTCCCATAGTGTTGAGTTTTACAAAGCCCTGCACTCCGAAAGTACCGGGGAATATATATGAGAAGTATCTCCAAAATGTTGGGAAACTGCTTACAGGCCAGGTAAGGCCGCTCAAAAAGAGCAGTATAATACTAAAGAAGAGGAACATAACCATACCGGTCTCTCTATTTCTTATAAAGATTGCGCAGGTTTGGGAGAAGAAGATTACCGCCATAAGGTATGGCACCATAAATCTGTAGATATCCCACGCGCTGGCATAATGAGGCAGACCGAATAGTCTTGGAACTATTATAAGTATGTAGGCTGCAATTATGGAGTAGATAAGAAGGTATGCAAGCCCCTGCCCGATAATATAACGTTGCACTCTCTTTTTTATAGGGTTTCTCTCCTCCGATAACCTTCCGTGCGTGCTGCTTTCTCTTCTGGTACCATTAATCATTCCAATACCGAGAAAGAGCAACTGATGAATTATAAGTACAAGCACTCCGGGTATAAAGAAGCTGGCAAAGCCGTTGCCCTCGTTAAAAAGTACTGTCATTTGATTTTGCACCGGCTCTGCTGCAATGAGTGCCTCGTGCTCAGTAAGCCCCTGTTCATTAAGCCTTTGTACAGATATGCTTTTACCTTCATCTAACATAACAAGGTTGCAGGCTAAGGCGATGTTCTTGTAAATGAAGAATGTAGCCATATTTACATAGAGTGCTATGGTGGCTTGCTTTCCATTAGCGAGCTTATTGCTATACTCTTTTGGAATAACCACAATGCCGTGTACCTCTCTGCTTCTGAAGCGGCTGATGGCCTCATCCATATTTATGCAGCCATATAGCTCAACCTCTCTTGTGGCGCTCAGCTTTTTGGCAAACTCTCGGCTCTGTGCGCTACCGCACTCATCTACAACGGCTACGGGTATATTATCTACACTCTCATTCAGATATACGAAACCATAGAGTATCGGGTAGCCTATACCTGCAATTATCATAATAAGCAGCACTCCACTATCTCTAAAGATAGTTTTAATCTCTTTCCAAGTGATGGTAAAGAGCTGTCTTAAAACATTGCGGTTATATTTATACTTTA
>CADBUS010000070.1 GCA_902797895.1 uncultured Bacteroidia bacterium
CTGCGGCTGGGACTGTGCTGCTCTTGCTTCTGTTGCAAGCAGTTTGTGTTTCTCATTATTACACTGCCCTTCAGTCGGTTGGAGAGGGCTTTCTGAGCAAAGGCTTTTTGGCCACAAAACTCCATATAAGGATTATCACACCGGCCACAATAAACGGTATGCTGAGCAGTTGTCCGTTGTTTAGCAATCTCCCTGATTGTGCGGCCATTGCATCATTACCATCTTGAGGCATCTTGAGGAACTCTATCATAAATCTGGCCCCGAACAGCAGCACCAAAAACAGACCGAATATAAATCCTCTGTAAATCTTCTTTGAGAGTTTGGAGAAGTAGAGAGGAAGCAGCATTAAGCCTATTGCAAGGTACGCCAAAGCCTCATAAATCTGGGTAGGGTGATGTGGAACGGTTTGCCCGTCGCGAACAAAAATAAAACCCCAAGGGAGAGTTGTCTCATAGCCGTAAATCTCTGAGTTCATAAGATTTCCGAGCCTTATTGCCATACCGGCAAACGCTACTGCTATTGCAATTCTATCGCCAATCCACAGAAAATCTATGTTATACTTTTTGCCATATTTACGCACATACCACCATATTCCGAGCAGCAGACCTATTGCTCCGCCGTGGCTTGCCAAGCCTCCGTGCCATACCTTGATTATTTCAGAAGGCTCAGCAAGGTAAGACTCTAAATCATAGAATATTACGTGGCCTAATCTGGCGCCTATCAAGGCAGACAACAATCCTACAAAAAAGATAGTATCTACCATTTGCTGCGGCAACCCCTCTCTTTTGTAAAACTTGGCAAAGAGCCAGCCGCCAAATATAAAGCTCCCCACAAAGAGCAGGCTGTACCACCTTATATGCAAGCTCCCGATAGAAAAAATGTCGGGGCTTACATCCCAAGTTACATACAGAACAGATGTCAGAAAATTTACCATTTCTACAATATAGGTTTCTATTTATTTTTGGTACAACTATCTTATTACTACTGAGTTATTGCGGCAATGCCTGGGAGAGTCTTACCCTCAAGATACTCAAGCATAGCTCCTCCGCCGGTTGATACATAGCTTACTTTTGAGGCATAGCCCATCTGATTTACAGCAGCAACCGAATCTCCTCCGCCAACAAGAGTGAAGGTACCGTTGCGCTGGGTTACATCTGCCAAAGTCTTGGCTATGGTCAGAGTTCCGTTTGCAAAGTTCGGCATCTCAAAAACTCCAACAGGTCCGTTCCAAAGAATTGTCTTAGAGCTTTCAAGCACATTGTCCCAAACCTTAAGTGTGGCATCTGATACATCCATACCCATCCATCCATCTGGTATGCTATCTATAGGACATATCTGTCTATTTGCCTCGTTATCAAACTTATCTGCACAGAGGGCATCTGTAGGGAGATATATTTTAACTCCCTTCTGCTTGGCAGCAGCTATAATGCCGAGAGCTACCTCTATCTGGTCATCTTCGCAGAGCGAAGCACCAATCTTGCCTCCTTGCGCCTTAATGAATGTAAAGGCCATTCCTCCTCCGATTATCATATTGTCCACCTTGTTTACAAGATTCTCCAATATGGCAATTTTAGAAGAGACCTTGCTTCCTCCAATTATAGCTGTTACAGGGTGTTGCGGCTCTTTTACAACCTTATCTATAGCCTTTATCTCACCCTCCATAATGTAGCCGAACATCTTATCGTTAGGGAAATACTCTGCAATAAGTGCCGTAGATGCGTGAGCGCGGTGGGCTGTTCCAAAGGCATCGTTTATGTAGCAGTCTGCGTATGATGCAAGCTGCTTTACAAACTCCTTCTGCTCGGCCTTAACCTTTGCCTTGGCCTCCTTTTTAACCTCATCAGAAGCATCCTCAGCCAAACCGCGTGGCTTACCCTCCTCCTCAGCGTAAAATCTCAGATTTTCAAGCATAAGCACTTCGCCCATCTTTAGTGAGCCGGCCATCTCTCCACCCTTCATACAATCTGTGCAGAAGAGAATTTTTTGCCCAAGCAGTTCCTCAACTTTGTATATGATATGGTTGAGCGAATACTTCTCCTCAACTCCCTTAGGTCTGCCGAGGTGAGACATCAAAACAACAGCACCTCCACCGCTTAAAACTCTCTTTATGGTTGGAATAGCAGCGCGGATGCGGGTGTCGTCTGTTACTCTGAACTCTTTATCCAAAGGAACATTGAAATCTACTCTTATAATGGCCTTTTTGCCTGCAAAATTGTATGAATCTATAGTTTGCATAAATATGTTTTTATTAGGTTACACTTCTTTTACATATGCAAATATCCACAAATATAGGCAAAAAGAGCTATCTTTGCGCTGCTCTTTAGCAAAATGGGAAAGTACAACGCAAATATTGTAATAGAAGCGCCAACCAACTGGGGCGATTATGAACTTGTAGATTCGGGAGGCGGCTACAAATTGGAGCGGTTTGGAGAGTTCTACTTGGCAAGGCCGGAGCCTAAAGCTCTATGGAGCAAGAGTTTGCCTGAAAGTAAGTGGAATAGCCTTGCACATACCATATTCAGAGCAGGAGCCGGATTTGGCAAGGCCGGAAAGGAGGATGTGGGAACCTGGGAGATGCTAAAGAAGATGCCGCAGCAGTGGAGCATAGAGTATCTTGGCGCTCAGGAGAAGGCGGAGCGTTGGAGCGCTTTGAGGCACGGAGCTAAAGCGGCGGCAGTTCGGCCGCAGGGGCTTTATATGAAGCTACGGCTTGGGCTTACATCATTCAAGCACGTTGGAGTTTTTCCGGAGCAGGCTCCCAATTGGGATTGGATTTACAGCCATACACAGCAGCTATGCAACAGTTGTGGGGCAGAGGATAAAATTAAGGTACTCAACCTTTTTGCCTATACAGGAGCGGCCTCTCTGGCGGCTCGTTGTGGTGGAGCGGAGGTTACCCACGTAGATTCGGTCAAGCAGGTAGTAAATTGGGGAAAGGAGAACTTGGAGCTTAGCGGCCTTAAAGATATACGCTGGATTATAGACGATGCGTTAAAGTTTGTAAAAAGGGAGATTAGGCGAGGTAACCTATACAACGGAATAGTATTGGATCCGCCGGCCTACGGCCACGGCCCTGATGGGGAACGGTGGAAGTTGGATGAGCTTTTGTTTGAGATGGTCAGCGAGTGCGGAAAGATTTTGCAGCCGCGCGGCAGCTTTGTTGTTCTTAATTTGTACTCAAATGGTTACTCGGCCCTGCTTGCCCACTCGTTGCTAAAAAAGGCATTTGGACTTTGCGATGAGAAGAGGGAAGGAGGCACTAATAGTTCATCCTTTAGCTCGGCAGAGATTAGTTGCGGTGAACTTGTGCTGCCCGATAAGTTTGGAAAGGTTATACCGTTAAGTGTTTTTGCTCGCCTGTACAATCCGCCTGTTTAATAAGCAAGCAGTTCTTGATGAAAAAAAAGAGTCCCAAAATAGATATTCGCAACCGCCGAGCAGGGTTTGACTATGAGTTCATAGAGAACTTTACAGCCGGCATTGTGCTATATGGTACGGAGATAAAATCGGTTCGTGCCGGCAAGGCTTCGCTGGTAGATACCTACTGTTATTTTAACAAGGGAGAGCTCTATGTAAAGAATATGCACATTGCGGAGTATTTTTGGGCAAGTTACAATCGCAAGGATCCTAAAAGAGATCGTAAGTTATTACTTAACCGTAAGGAACTAAATAAGTTACAGAGAGCAGTAAAGGAGAAAGGGCTTACCATTGTTCCAACTCGCCTCTTTATATCCGAAAACGGCTACGCCAAGCTCAACATTGCTCTTGCACGCGGAAAGCGAGAGTATGACAAACGCGAGTCAATAAAGGAGAAAGATATGCGCCGTGCCTCTCAACGCGGCGACGATTACTAAAGGTTTTAGTTGTTTGTGAGGGAGTTGATCTCTATCAGCTTATTGATGATGGCATAAACGGTGAGCCCGGAGATTGAGTTGATGCCGGTCTTTTTGGAGATGTTTTTGCGGTGGGTGGTAACGGTAAATACGGAGAGATTAAATTGCCCGGCA
>CADBUS010000071.1 GCA_902797895.1 uncultured Bacteroidia bacterium
CCATTTCTGATAGGCATCTCCTTTATTATAGTCTATCTTGCGGTGGGGCTTATAAGGGTACTTTATCACCTTACAAAAGAGGATAGAAAAGCATTGATTATCTCACTCTTTAAGCCTAAAACCATTGGCAAAAATATAAAGGATATATTCTTTGACTGCCTGCTGCATACAAAAATCTGGAAGCGCAAGCCGCTACTCGGATATATGCACTCGGCAATAGCTTTCGGCTGGTTTATGCTTATTGTACTGGGGCACATTGAGGTGGCTCTCTTTGCACCGTGGCATCTGAGTTCGCTATCTGATGGCTCGCTCTACTACCCTATTTTCTACCGCTTCTTTATCTGGATAAATCCGGAGCACGAGACAATGAGGGGATTTGTTTTCTTCTTCCTAATGGATTTCTTCTTGCTCTATGTACTTAGCGGTGTGGCACTTGCAATGTATAAGAGAGTGCGCTCCATAGCCCTTGGAATGAGGCACACAACCAAACCCTCTTTGGCAGACAGAGTTGCACTCTACAGCCTTTGGGCTATATTCCCGTTAAGGCTTTTGGCTGAGGGATTTACTGCAGATTTGAGCGGCGGAAGCTTTTTGACCAAACCGGTAAATATTCTTTTCCACAGGTTTTTTGGTAATGAACTAAACTTTATGCCTACTTGGTGGTTGTACTCTATTTGCTTAGGACTCTTCTTTTTAGCTATGCCTTTCAGCAGATATATGCACATACTTACCGAGCCTCTGCTGATAATTTTCAGAAATGCCGGCCTCAAAGTACGCAAGCCGCGTAAAGGGTTTGCAGAGGCTGAAATATATGCCTGCTCAAGTTGCGGCCTCTGCATAGATGCCTGCCCTATGAATAGCCAAAAGAAGAATCTAAAGTACTCATCTGTATATTTCATAAGATTTTTAAGGCGACACAACAAAAAGAAAATCAATCAGATAGCAGAAAAATGCCTGATGTGCGGCAAGTGCTATGCCCTCTGCCCTGTGGGGATTAACTCCCCTGCCATAAGAAGAGCGCAAAGAGAGAGCGTAAACAATATGGCCGGCTTTAATTACGGCTATATGGAGCGTTACCCTCAAATGGCACAATTATCGCAAAATGAGCAAAATAAAGAGAAGGCACAATGCAACACCCTCTACTTTGCAGGTTGTATGAGCCACCTTACTCCAAAAATTATCAAATCTGTGGAGAAGATTATGCAACTATCGGGAGAAAGCTATATTTTTGCAGATAAAGATGGAGGGCTCTGTTGTGGCAGGCCGCTGATGTTGGCCGGTAAGAGCGATGCAGCCAAAAAGGTTATTGAGCAGAATCGTAAAATGATACTTCAAAGCGGCTGTAAGAGGCTTTTGGTCTCCTGCCCTATCTGCCTAAAAATCTTTAAGGAGGAGTATAATTTGGAGGGCATTGAGATATTGCACTACACCCAATATATCAACTCTCTTATTGCCAACGGTACCCTCAAACTCAAAAAGAGCGAGCAGAGTTTTGTATTCCACGATCCTTGTGAGCTTGGCAGAGGATGCAACATATACGAGGAGCCGAGGGCTGTTATCAGAGGGCTTGGAGAGCTCAAGAAAGGCTTAAAAGAGAGGGATGAGAGTATCTGCTGCGGAGCAAGTTTAGGAAGCCATACGCTCGATTATAGAGAGAGGGGCAAAATTGCCGAGTATGCAGTAAGCTCGCTAATGGCAGAGAGGCCGGATTGCATTATAACCGCCTGCCCTCTATGCTATAAGACCATTAGGGATAAGAGCCCTGTAAATGTAAAAGATATAGCGGAGGCGGTTTGCAACCAAATAGAAAAATAATATCCATCGCGATAGAAATAGAGTATAAAATGGAGATAAACGCAACAGAGTATAAACTACGCAGCTGCCTCACAGAGAGAGAGTTTGAGGATAGCGGCTGGATGCTTGCAGACCCTCAGGACAAAGAGCCTGCTCTAATTAGGGCTATCTATAAAAAGAGGCAGATTGAGTTCAAAGAGCCCTCTTACGGCATATATCGCTTTGCAGATTGGCTGCCGGTTAGGAGAATGCTCAAAAACTCCTCTGCTCCAATCACTTATAAAAGCGAAAAGCTCGCCAAAGAGCTTAGGCTTGAGAATCTTTACATAACTTTTTCCGGCTACTGGCCTGAACGGGGGACGTTTATGAATACCTGCTCCTTTAAGGAGACTGAGGCCTACTCGGTGTGTGCAAGGCTGCCGCAAGATAGCGGAAAGATACTTGTTGTGGCCTCTGCCGGCAATACAGCCAGAGCCTTTGCGCAGGTATGTTCAGACAACAATATCCCTATCGTAATTGCAATTCCGGAGGATAATCTGCCTGCGCTATGGTTCAAGGAGCCGCTCGGCAGCTGCGTAAAGATAATATGCTCGCCAAAGGGGAGCGACTACTTCGATGCCATAGCTCTTGCCGCCAAGCTCTCTGCAGATAGCAGATTTTTGGAGGAGGGAGGAGCCAAGAATGTGGCTCGCCGCGATGGAATGGGAACTACGGTACTCTCTGCAGCAGAAGCCATCGGGAGGATTCCGGATGCCTACTTCCAGGCGGTTGGGAGCGGAACCGGTGCCATAGCCGCCTACGAGGCCAATTTGAGGCTGATTGAGGATGGGCGCTTTGGCAACCACCTTATGAGGCTTATGCCATCGCAAAATTACCCCTTTATACCTATGTATCAGGCGTGGGAAAAAAGAAGCAGGGCGCTGTTGCCATCTGACGATGCTCTGCAAAGGGAGTTGGCTCTAAAGATTAAGGCCGCTGTGCTCTCCAACCGCAGGCCGCCCTATTCAATACACGGTGGCCTATACGATGCCCTAACCGCCACAAACGGCCATTTCTACCACATTAGCAATAGCGAGTTGGATGAGGGGCTTGCCCTGTTCAAGCTGTGCGAGGGTATAGATATACATCCGGCTGCCGCAGTAGCCCTTGTAAGCCTCCAAAAGGCGGTTGCCGCAAAGGATATTGCAGCAGAAGATACAATTATGCTCAATATTACGGGCGGCGGAGAGGAGCTATTTAAGAGCCGCAATAACTTTGTATATGCAAAACCGGATTTGATTCTATCTCCGGATACAGAGGCGGATAAAGTTATCTCAAAAGTTGCAGCCCTCTTTTAACAACAGCGAATCAAACTGTCAAATAAAAAGATAACAGAAGAAGAGAAATTTTTATATATTTGTACTCAACAATGGTTTTCTCCGTCTTATATGTTGTGGAGAAATTAAAAGGGAATCAGGTGCGAATCCTGAACAGCTCCCGCTGCTGTAAGTCCCATTTGTATAGCGTTTTATATGCTGTGCATATGTTTGCAGAGAAATAATTGCCACTGAGATTGGCTTGCCTTTGGCTTCAAAGGCTACTCGGGAAGGCTCTCTGCAAGGGATAAGTCAGAAGACCTGCCTTGTAGTTTTAGGTGAGCCTGCGGGATGATGGGCATATCCGAAGATTTTGAGCCTACTGCAACCTATGCATTACGCTCTCTTTTCTTCTTCCCCATCACCTATCGCACATCACCGCCAACAATTTGCTGTAGTATGCAAATAAAAATGAAAAAAGCAGCAGGATGCAACTCAAAAAAGAGTAACTTGCACTATTATTTAGATAGGAGATAAGGAGATGAAATTTGTAACATTCAAAGATTCTGCCTCTATCCCAAAACTTGGTGTATTGGGCAGCGATGCTACTATTTTTGAGTTCGGTGAATTGGGTTTGCAATTTGCTGATATGAGCGATTTTATAATAAACAAGAGTGAAAAAGATTTAGAACTTTTGCACAAAATTTCGCTCAAAAGCGGTGGAAAAAAGAGCACCGAAGTGCAACTTCTATCCCCTATCATTGCTCCTCGCCAAGATGTTATCTGCCTTGGAATCAACTATATGGAGCATGCCAAAGAGAGTTATAAATACAAAAATATAAAGTTTGACGGCAAGAGAGAATTTGCTGTCTATTTTTCTAAGCGTGTGAACGAGGCTATCGGCCATAACGGTCTGATAGATGGCCACTTTGATATTACAGAAAAACTTGATTATGAGTGCGAATTGGCTCTTGTTATCGGCAAAGATGCAAAGAATGTGAGCCAACAGAGTGCTAAGGAGTATATTTTCGGCTACACTATTTTGAATGATATTAGTGCCAGAGATTTACAAAATCGCCACAAGCAATTTTACTTTGGCAAAAGCCTTGATGGATTTACGGCAATGGGGCCGCACATTGTAACCTCCGATGAGTTAGATAGTTCTAATTTAGAGCTTAAATGCTTTGTAAACGGGGAGTTACGCCAACACTCCAATACATCCAAGATGATTTTTGATGAGCATTATGTAATCGCTGAATTGAGTGCGGCAATGACTTTGAAAGCCGGAACCATAATCTCTATGGGAACGCCGAGCGGAGTCGGAATGGGATTTGATCCGCCTAAATTCTTAAAGAGCGGCGATGAGATAAACTGTGAAATTGAACAAATCGGAACATTGAGAAATATTGTAAAATAACAAACAACTCTTTTATGGAACTGAAAACCGCAATGGCCGGAACAATGGAGTCCGGCGACATTCTGATCCAAATTGCTCCCACAGAGGGAGAGGGGCTTAATATAGAGTTGCAAAGCTCTGTCTCTTACCAATTTGGAAATCAAATCAAAAAAGTAATTACTGATACGCTTAAAGAGCTTGGAGTTACCAAAGCTCAGGTGAATGCCACCGATAAGGGAGCGTTAGATTGCACTATTCGTGCACGTGTAACGGCCGCAGCTGTAAGGGCTACCGGAAAAGATGTTTGGAAAGATTAAAAATAAAAACAGATAGAGTATGAGATTAAGAAGAACTATGATGTTCGTGCCCGGCAATAACCCTGGTATGATGTCCGATGCTTTTATCTATGGGCCCGACTCAATAATGCTTGACCTTGAGGATTCGGTAACTATGGCCGAGAAAGATGCGGCTCGACTATTGGTATATAATGCACTAAAAACCATAGACTATGGTAATACAGAGATGGTGGTACGTATAAATCCGCTCAATACCCCATATGGCAAAAAAGATATTGAGGCTGTAGTAAAGGCCGGAGTAGATGTGATTCGTATGCCAAAGACCGAGACCGCAGAAGAGGTGCGTGAGGTAGAGGCTGAAATTGAGAAGGTTGAGAAGGAGATTGGCTGCTTGGGACGTACTAAAATTATGGCCGCCATAGAGAGTACTTTGGGTATAGTAAATGCATACGAGATTGCAGTTGCCTCTAAGCGTATGATGGGAATTGCCTTGGGTGCAGAGGATTACTGTGCCAATCTTAAAACACAGCGCACACCTGAGGGAACAGAGCTACTTCTGGCTCGCCAGACCATAGTTGTGGCTGCCCGTGCTGCCGGCATAGATGCCTTGGATACAGTCTATTCAAATCTGAACGATATGGAGACCTTCCGCAAAGAGGTTGAGCTTATTAAGGCATTAGGATTTGATGGTAAGTCTATTATCAACCCACGCCAGATAGAGATTGTAAATGAGGTCTTTGCCCCTAAGCAGAAAGATATAGAGAAGGCCCTTACAATTTTGGCTGCCATAAAGGAGGCCGAGAAGAAGGGCTCAGGCGTTATAGCCGTAAATGGCAAGATGGTAGATAAGCCTGTGGTAATACGCGCACAGCGCACCATTGAGCTGGCTTTGGCATCAAAAGTTTTAACAGAGGAGGAGCTTAACAATGAATAAGATTATAGCACAGAGAGCAGCTTTGGTGGAGCAGGCTGCCACCCAAATGGGTAAGAAAACATACAATGGCACAAGTGCAAAAGAGCAAACTCCGCGCACAGAGAATCAGAAAGAAAGCCCTAATTCAAAGGTAGTTACATTAGAAGAGGCTATCCGTGGTTGCGGTATGAAAGATGGTATGACTATCTCTTTCCATCACCATTTCCGTGCCGGCGACAAGGTTGTGAATATGGTAGTTGATAAGTTGGCCGAGATGGGTTTCAAAAATCTCTCATTGGCCGCATCAAGTTTGCAAGATGTGCATAAGCCTATGATTGAGCATATTAAGAATGGTGTTATCAGCGAGATAAGTACCAGCGGCTTGCGTGGTGAGTTGGCAGATGAGATTTCTCGAGGGCTTATGGATAAGCCTGTTGTATTCCGCTCTCACGGCGGAAGAGGCTCCGCCATAGCCAATGGAGAGTTGCATATAGATGTGGCTTTTTTGGGTGCTTCATCTTGCGACTCTGCCGGTAACGCTTGCGGCTATTCACGCTCTGAAAATGCCAAAAGCATCTGCGGCTCATTAGGTTATGCTCTGCCCGATGCTCGCTATGCAGATAGGGTGGTTATACTCACAGACGACTTGGTGCAGTATCCTAACACCCCTAACAGCATATCGGAGCACGATGTGGACTATGTAGTTGAGGTTGAGAGCGTTGGCGACTCATCTAAAATTGCCTCAGGTGCTATCCGCGATACCAAGAATCCACGTGATATACTGCTTGCTCAGCAGGCCGCAAAGGTTATTATCAACAGCGGCTATTTCAAGCAAGGCTTCTCTATTCAGACAGGTTCGGGCGGTGCTTCGCTCGCTGCTGTAAAGTATATACGTGAGAGTATGATTGAGAAGGGAATAACTGCCTCGTTTGCCCTTGGCGGCATCACAGCCCACATGGTTAAGATGCACGAAGAGGGGCTGATAGAGCGCCTTATAGATGTGCAATCTTTTGATAAGGTGGCGGCAGAATCTATTATGAAAGATCCTATGCATAAGGAGGTTTCGGCGAGCGAATATGCCAGCGCCGATACACCGGGTTCGGCTACCCACTATCTTGATATTGTAATTCTCTCCGCTTTGGAGGTGGATGTAAACTTTAATGTAAATGTGCTTGTGGGTAGCGATGGTATAATCCGTGGTGCTGTAGGCGGCCACCCTGATACCGCTGCCGACTCGGCTTTGAGCATTATTGTATGTCCGCTGCTGCGTGGTCGTATTCCGTGTGTGGTAGATGAGGTTACTACTCTTATCACCCCTGGAGCCACTGTAGATGTGGTAGTTACAGAGTATGGTATAGCTGTTAATCCTGCTCGTGCAGAGATAGCCGAGAGGCTGAAAGCTGCAGGGCTTAAGATAGTTACCCTCGAGCAGCTGAGAGATCACGCTCTCAAAGTAATCGGCCAACCCGATCCGCTGCCGTTTGGCGACAAGGTGGTTGGAGTGGTGATGAATCGTGATGGCTCTGTGATGGATGTCATCAAGAATATAAGCCCTATAGGTTAAGGCTTTTACTCTTATAATCAGCAGAGAAAATGGAGATTACACTCGACCAACTCTTGGCCGCTCGCGACCGGCGTTGGCAGCTTCAGCAAAAGTTGCTGCACGATAATCCGGCGATGGTGCCGGTATGTCTGACGATAGTAATGCCCGGGAGTGTCAAGCGTAATAAGGAATCGTTGATAGCAGCCCATGCTGCCGTCGAAGCTCTGAAAAGCAGCTTTGATGGCAGCATTGCTTTCTGCAAAGAGTGCGATCTGCCTACAGGATACGAAGCCTATCTGCTTATAAACCAAGATGCTGCAAAGGCTAAAGAGATAGCCTGCACTATTGAGGAGAGCCATCCGCTTGGACGTCTCTTTGATATAGATGTAATAGGCAAAGATGGTATTCCCCTATCACGCAGCAGCGTAGGAGTGGCGGCAAGGCGATGTCTGCTCTGCAACAACGAGGCTCGCTACTGTATGCGCAACCATTCTCACTCTATAGAGGAGCTGCAAAAGCATATCAGCCAAATGATAGACGACTATGTACACCGAGTTTGAAATCAGAGAGTTGCGTTTCCCCCTCCATCGCCCGATGGTAGAAAAGTTCTTGGCCGATGAGGGGCTGCGTCTTGAGGCGGTAGATTACTACGCCGGCCTCTTTGCGCTCGGTGGCGATGAGCTTTTAGCAGGTGGCGGCCTCTCTGGGGGAGTTATCAAGTGCATTGCGGTATCAGAAGAGTTGCGCGGCGAGGCCGTAGCCAATCGTCTTGTTTCTCATCTTATAAGTGTGCTGGCAGAGCGAGGTTACACCAATGCAAAACTCTACACCAAACCGGAGAACCGCTCCCTATTTGAGAGCCTCTCTTTCAGAGTGTTGGCTCAGGCGCCAAAGGCGATACTTATGGAGAGCGGCACAGGGGGAATAGCCGACTATTGCAACTATCTGCAGCGGTTGGCTCAAGAGGCAGCCCCTCAATCGCAAGGCAATGGGCCTAAGGGGGTTATAGTTATGAATGCCAACCCTTTTACCATAGGGCATCGCTATCTTATCCAAAAGGCAGCAGAGCAGACAGCCCATCTTTTTGTGATTGCGGTAAAAGAGGATTGCTCGCAATTTTCTTATCAAGAAAGGCTCTCTATGATTAGAGAGTGCTGCCGCAACCTCTCCAATGTAACTATTTGCGAAGGAAGCGATTACGCTATATCGGCAGCAACCTTCCCTATCTATTTTTTAAAGGAGCTCTCTCAAGCGAGCGATACTCAAATGATGCTTGATCTTGATCTTTTCCGCAGCCATATAGCTCCTGCTTTGGGGGCAACTATTCGTTTTGTGGGAAGCGAGAGCAACGATGCCACCACACGCAGATATAACGAGCTAATGCTCAGTATTTTGCCCGATGTGCGCATAGTAGAACGCCTCTGCCTAAACGGCTCTGCGGTGAGTGCAACCTCTGTGCGTAAAGCACTTGCAGAGGGAGATTTGTATAGGGCGCTGCCACTTGTGCCCACAGAGGTAACTCCTTATCTGATAGCGCATTTAGCTACCCAAGCCCTGCAACAAGAGCTTGAATTTACACCAAAGCCCGGCCTTGTAGATTGCAACGATAATGGTGCCCACACTGATATGGACTACTCTCTTATGCAGCAGAGTATCAGAACTCTACACCCCTATTTTGTGCAGATAGCGAGGCTTGGCTTCAGAGAAAAATTGCCAACGCTTGAGCAGTTGCGCTCTATCGGTTTAGAGGCAGAAAAAGATATGCTAAAGGCCACAAATGGTGTTAATACCCATAAGGGGGCGCTCTTTGCTTTAGGCCTCGCAACAGCGGCGGCAGCATATACTCTCTTTAACAATAAAGAGCAAAAAATAAGTGAGAATGGTCTCAAAAGTAATATTATCCGTATGGCCGCTCTATTCCCTGCCACCGCAGCTACACATGGCAGCGAGGTAGAGAAGAAATATGGTGTGCAAGGTGCATTAACAAATGCTCAAAATGGTTATCCTCAGCTATTTGCAGAGTGGTTAGCATTCTACAATACTATCAGTACAGATAAGTGGGCCCCACATAAGCTATTGCTGCGCATTATCTCTCAGCTGTGCGATACCAATATATACCACCGCACCGATGAGAAGGGGGCAATATGGGCAAGAGAGCAGGCAGAGAAGGCTCTAAATTCTTTCTCTGTAGAGCAGTTGGAGAGCCTAAACCGCCTCTTTATTGCTCGCAATATCTCCCCGGGTGGTGCTGCCGATATGCTCGCCCTTACTCTTTTTATTCGTTCAATAACATAGACTAAATTTCTAAACTCGTATAAATCATAAAATTAAAAAAATATTCAATTATGGTAGAACTAATCAATCACGGAGTTTATCTCCTCAATGGTTCGGAAATAACAACCGAGCCACAGAGCATTACCCCCGATGAGGCTCGTGAGCAGACTATCACATACGGGATTCTGCGCGCCCACGATGTGGATGGCTCAAAGGGCAAGAAGATGCGCATCCGTTTTGATGCAATGGCATCGCACGACATCACCTACGTGGGTATCATACAGACAGCACGTGCCAGCGGATTGGAGAAATTTCCGCTGCCATACGCTATGACCAACTGCCACAACTCACTCTGCGCTGTGGGTGGTACCATCAATGAAGATGATCACGTATTCGGACTCTCTGCGGCCAAAAAGTATGGTGGAGTATATGTGCCTGCAAATCAGGCAGTAATCCATCAATATGTGCGCGAGGCAATGGCCGCTTGCGGCAATATGTTGCTCGGCTCAGATAGTCATACCCGCTATGGTTCGCTCGGTAATATGGGCGTAGGCGAAGGCGGTGGAGAGCTTGTAAAACAGCTTCTTAAAAACACATGGGATATCAACGCACCTGAGGTGGTACTCGTATGGCTTGAGGGAGCTCCTAAAAAGGGAATAGGCCCACACGATGTGGCTATCTCTTTGGTAAAGGCCACTTTTGAGAATGGCTTTGTAAAGAACAAGGTGCTTGAATTTGCAGGGCCGGGTGTGAAGAATCTGCCTATAGATTTCCGCAACGGCATTGATATTATGACTACCGAAACCACCTGTCTAAGTTCTATCTGGATAACAGACGAGGAGGTTCGTCATCACTATACCATTCACAATCGCCCTTCGGCTTATCGTGAGCTAAAGCCTGGAGCTACAGCCTATTACGATGCCATGATACGCATAGATCTCTCTAAGCAGGAGGCTATGATTGCACTTCCATTCCACCCAAGCAACGCTTGCACTATCCACGAGTTGCAGCAAGATCCTATCGGAATACTCAAGAAGGTAGAAGAGGATGCTAAAGAGCGCTTCGGAAGCAAAGTAGATGTGCATCTGACAGACAAGGTACGCAATGGTAAAGTATATGCAGATCAGGGTATTATAGCCGGTTGTTCAGGTGGTACATACGATAACCTCTCTGCCGCTGCCGCCATATTGAAGGGCAAGAGCATAGGCAAAGATTACTTTACTGCATCGGCCTATCCTCAGTCAACTCCTGTATATCTTGCCACCACACGCAACGGCATAGCCGAGGAGCTTCTTGAGGCTGGTGTAGTTATCAAACCTGCTTTCTGCGGTCCTTGCTTTGGTGCCGGTGATGTGCCTGCCAATAATGGCCTCTCTATCCGCCACACCACTCGTAACTTCCCGAATCGTGAGGGTTCTAAGCCAGGGCAAGGCCAGCTCTCACTTGTGGCGCTTATGGATGCCCGCAGCATTGCTGCCACAGCTGCCAACGGTGGTGTAATCACAGCAGCCACAGATATAGACTATACCGATAATCACAAGCCATACGAATTTGACGGCCGCATATACGAAAGAAGAGTATTCGACGGCTACGGCCACGAGCAACCAAACGAAGAGCTGCGCTACGGCCCGAATATCAAGGATTGGCCTACAATGTATCCTATGGAGGAGAATATGCTCTTGGAGTTGGCCGCTGTAATTCACGATCCTGTTACCACAACAGATGAGTTGATACCATCGGGCGAGACCAGTAGCTACCGCTCTAACCCACTCAAACTCTCGGAGTTTGCACTCTCACGACGTGTTCCTGAGTATGTGGGTATAAGCAAGCGCATACAGCAGCAGGATTTGGAGCGCCGTAAAGGCACTTGCCCTGCAAATATTGCAGAGGCACTTAAAAAGGTGGGTGCTACAGTCGAGAATACCTCCTTTGGCTCTTGCCTGTTTGCCAACAAGCCTGGCGATGGCTCTGCACGTGAGCAGGCCGCCTCTTGCCAAAAGGTACTCGGAGGCGATGCCAATATCTGCTACGAATATGCCACCAAGCGCTACCGCTCTAATTGCATCAACTGGGGTATAGTACCATTTACCATTGCTGCCGATACTCCGTTTGAGTATCAGAGTGGCGATATGGTATATGTACCAGGCATACGCAAAGCTATCCTTGAGGGCAAAGAAGAGATTGATGCAAAGATGATTACAAAGCAGGGAGTGAGCGATATACACCTCTATTTCCGTAATCTTACTGCCGACGAGCGCCAAATTCTTGCCGACGGCTGCCTTATGAATTACTATAAAAACAAGAAATAAAAAGAGCCAAATTATGAAAGAGAAAATTCAGATGACCACTCCGCTCGTTGAGATGGATGGCGATGAAATGACAAGAATTTTGTGGAAGATGATAAAGGATGAGCTAATCCTTCCATACGTTGACCTCAAGACCGAGTATTACGACCTCGGACTGCCTCGCCGCGATGAGACTCGCGATCAGATAACTATAGACTCTGCCGAGGCTACCAAGAGGCTTGGTGTTGCAGTAAAATGTGCCACCATCACGCCAAATCATCAGCGTATGGATGAGTATAAACTCCACGAGATGTGGAAATCGCCTAACGGAACCATTCGTTCTATACTTGACGGCACCGTATTCCGCACCCCTATCACCATTCCATCAATCAAACCTGCCGTAAAGAGCTGGGAGAAGCCTATCACTATCGCCCGTCACGCATATGGTGATGTATATAAAAGTGTTGAGATTCGTGCCAAAGGGCCGGGCGTTGCCAAACTTATCTTTGATGGCGAAGGCGGAGAGCACGAAGAGGTTGTGGTTCACAACTTTAAGGGAGCCGGTGTACTGCAAGCTATGCACAACACCGACAAGAGTATCCGCTCCTTTGCCCACTCTTGCTTTAAGTTTGCCCTTGATACCAACCAAAGCGTATGGTTCTCTACCAAAGATACTATCTCCAAGAAATACGATGCACAGTTTAAGATTATCTTCTACGAGGTATTTGAGGAGTATAAACAAGAGTTTGAGAAACGTGGTTTAGAGTTCTTCTATACCCTTATAGATGACGCTGTTGCACGTGTAATCCGCTCCAACGGAGGTTATATTTGGGCCTGCAAGAACTACGATGGCGATGTGATGAGCGATATGGTAAGCACAGCCTTTGGCTCACTCGCAATGATGACCAGCGTACTCGTTTCTCCTGATGGTAAATATGAGTATGAGGCTGCCCACGGCACCGTAACACGCCATTACTACAAGTATTTGAAGGGCGAAGAGACCTCTACCAACCCTATGGCCACCATATTTGCATGGACAGGTGCTCTGCGCAAGCGTGGTGAGCTTGACTCTCTGCCTCGCCTAAGTGCCTTTGCCGATGCTCTTGAAGCAGCCTGCTTTGATACCCTCAATGCCGGCATCTGCACCAAAGATCTTGTAAATCTTATGGAGGGAATAACCCCTACCGCAGTTACCTCTGCAGGCTTTATAGCTGCCATTCGTGAGCGTTTGGAGGCCAAAATGTCTTAACAGACTATAACCTTATTCGTCACTCTGAATAAAATGTAGAGGGGAAGCCCGATTGCGGCCTCCCCTCTTCTTCTTTTGGTTTTCTCACAGTTTAGTACACTTCAAAACTTATTTTGTGGTAAAAGTTTAATTTCTGCTATTTTCACGATGCAAAGAAAGGGTATAAAAATGCAAAGGGGTATGCAAAATCGTGCATCTTATATGCACAATCGTGCAAAGTGAAAAAATCAACTATGCCCCTGCCACTCTGAGCGCAAGCACCCTGTCACTCTGAGCGCAGCGAAGAGTCTTTCGAATGATAATCTTACACGTGTAAATGCCTTTTAGATTCTTCACTATCGTTCAGAATGACAGTGTGCTGCACTCAGAATGAC
>CADBUS010000072.1 GCA_902797895.1 uncultured Bacteroidia bacterium
AATGCTGACTTTTTTTGTAGCGGGGGCAATGCCCCTTTGTTTACGCAGCTAAGCTGCGAGGGCTCCTTTCAGGAGCGGAGCTTTTCAAGCTCTTTATAAGTCCTTCAAAATGCTGACTTTTCTTGTAGCGGGGGCAATGCCCCTTTGTTTACGCAGCCAAGCTGCGATGGCTCCTTTCAGGAGCGGAACTTTTCAAGCTCTTTATAAATCCTTCAAAATGCCGGCTTTTCTTGTAGCGGGGGCAATGCCCCTTTGTTTACGCAGCTAAGCTGCGATGGCTCCTCCTATAAATATTTTTTGATTCTTGGAAGTATTGTGCTTCTGAAGGCAAAAGGAAGAGTTCCAATAGGAGACTCTATACCATATCGCGTTTTGAATTTTGTAATAAATGAACCTTTTAACGGAATAGTCACATAATCGGCTCCGCCATCAAAAGCCTCTGCCAAATCTGTTACATAACCGATAGGTAGAGTAGTTCCATCCTTTACCACCAGCACAATACTATACTCATTTTCAGAGAGTTTGAGATTAGAAACAACCCTTTTTGCATTGGCCGCAAAAGTTACAATCTTATAGCTAAAGTATTCCGGCCATTTCTCCATAAATTTTACTGAATGTTTATCTGAATAAGAATTACATATAACAACAATAAAATTGCGGTTGCTGTAAGGTAGCTCTCGGCTCTTTTTTCTAAGGGATTTCTCTTTTGGGCGGCAGAGGGCCTTTTTATAAATTCTATCCTCTTTAAGAACAGTAAGCGAAGTGTTGTAAAATAGTAGTTTACAGGCAGGTACTGAGGATATAAAGCTCTCTGTTGCTTCATCTTGCCCTCTCTCATAATCGCATATAAAAAGATTTAATGCTCCGCTTTGCAAATAGTTCTGAGGTATTTTACATTTGGCTATAGGGGGGTGAACAACTATCACATAATCTGCATTGGCAGAGGCCAAAAAAGAGTCCAAATCTGCGTGGAGATATGATGGGCTTGCAGGCAAGAAATCTACTCCGCATACAAGATATAAAACTTTGTGCGGCTTAAAGCTGTTGATTAGAGCAGATTCCAAAGGAGAGGAGATTAGAGTTAAATCAAAATCCTTTTTGTGTGTGGCAATAACATTTATAAGAGCAGCCCCTTGTTCTGGGTAAACAGCTCTCTGTTTTGCTACAACATCAGCAATATTTTCCGCAGATATTTCTGCACACCTAATAGCATTATACCTATTGGCCCAATTTGGATAACTCTTTGATAACTTTGGCATTAAAGCTATAACAGCAGAGCTGCGCACCATTTTTTGCACCCTCTTTTTGCTCTTTTTGAACAACTTGCCTGCCCTTAAAAGTTTAATTACCCTTATGGAAGCAAGCAGTAAAAATAGTAGCAGTAATAGGGCTATTGCTCCACCTACAACCATAAATAAAGAGTTGTAGTCCATAGCCCAACGGCTCACTTTTATAGGGGAGACTATCGTACTGTTCTCAAATTTAGCAAGAGCGCTTTTCAGATAGATAGAAACTGCATCCTTTGCAAAAGTTGAATCTTTGTGAAAGTAGTTTATCTTAATAAGAGAGCTTCCGCCAACGGAGTTCCTGCTGCATACTCTTATATCTTCTAACGCCTTTAATGTAGGAGTATTATAAAGGGCGCTACCGCCATTTACGGCAGATTGAACAACAAGTGAATCGTAGTTGCCACCTATAAGATGCAGGGCTGCGCTTTTTGCAAAACCTTTGCTGCACAGATAGTTGCGTACCTCCGCAGCCTTTTCTTGCTCTACCTTGAACAATGTTTTTGCACAAAAATGCCTGTTTATCAGAAATATAGAAATGATGCAAAGCAAAGCTATCGCAGTAACAGCCTTAGCTGCATCTGCCATAATATTTCTTATCTGCCATCCTTCTAACATAATTAAAGCATTGTAGGCAAAAGCCTGTCAACACTATGCCATCATCCTGAATAATGTAGAAAATTATATGACGGCCAATATACTAACCTTTTAATCCAGAATAAATTTCATCATAAGATTTTGCACTAACACAAAGTTAAGAATATTTCATAATATCACAAATTTATAATCACTCAGAAAAAATATCGTGTTGAATTTTTTTGTAAATTCGCAAGGTTAAAGAGAGTTTTACAAATAGCGATACATATATTTATGATTGAAAATACCATAATGGAGAACAAAGATTATAATACCCTCAGGAATAAGCTGATAATGCGTGAGTATGGCCGCCACGTGCAGGATATGATAGATTATGTGGTCTCTATTCCGGATAAACAGAAGCGTAACGAGCAGATACAATCTGTGGTTTCTGTTATGGGAACTCTGAATCCTCAACTCAGGGAGTTGGTGGATTTCCGCCACAAACTTTGGGATCACGTGCAGGTAATATCTGATTTTAAGATAGATATAGACTCTCCATATCCATTGCCTACCAAAGAGGCCATACAGGCTCCTCCGCAGCCAATTCCACTTAAAAAGGGGCAGATAAGGGCAGCTTGCTACGGCCGCAATATTCAGAATATGTTGGATTTGATAGCAGAGAGGCCGGATGATCAGGTGCGTAAATATATGATAAAGGTTATTGCAATATATATGAAGCAGCAATACCTTATCTGGAACAAGGATTCTGTGTCGGAAGAGACTATTTTTGAGGATATTAAAATGCTTAGCGGCGGCAGGGTGGTGGTGCCGGAAGATTTGCATATCGGCAGCGGGACAACAGAGGCTCCTGCCCGTAATAACAAGCAGAAGAAAAACAAGCAGAACACACCCAATCAAAAGAGGTGGAAAAAGGGTAATCAATAATAGATGAGTAGGAAAAGTAAGAAGAGAGAGAGGGAGGAGAGCCGGATACTTGCCGAGCAAGAGATGGCTTCCCCAAAGAAGAAAGATGGCCTATATCTGATAGCCGGTCTTTTCTCCTTGGCACTTGCCATATATACGCTTATTGCCCTTATCTCTTATCTGTTTACTTGGGCGCAAGATCAGAGTGCCTTTATGGGCAACGATATATTCAGCTCTCTTACAACAGTAGATAATGGTGGTGGAAAGATAGGGCTTTGGTGGGCCAACTTACTTATATCCAAATGGTTTGGCTTGGGCGCGTTTATTATACCATTCTTCTTTTTTGGGGTTGCCTTATTCTGTCTTAAGATAAAGAGGATAAGGTTGTTCAGGCTCTTTTTTATAACTCTTTTCGGCTGTATTATAATATCTGTTTTGTTCTCATTCATCTTCTCCTTTACAGGTGTGGACAGATGGTTTGGAACAAGCGCAGGCGGCTCATACGGCTATTATGTAAATAACTTCCTAAAGACAATGATAGGGAGCATAGGTACGGCCGCTATCTTGATAATAGCTCTAATAGGTTGGGGCATAATAATTAACAAAAATCTTATTACCAAGATAAGCAATGGAATCTCAACCGTTGGAGCAAATGTGGTTGGGCCGGACGATGAGGGTATTGATGATGAAGATGGCGAAGATGCAGAGAATGGTAAAGAAGGGAGTGGCGATGATGAAGATGAAAATGAGGATGAAAATGAAAATGAGGAGGATGGTTATAAAGATGAGGGAGAAGAGAGCATAGGCAGGGATAATCCTAAAATAACTCTTGTAGATACGGAGAGCGGAGAGATTATCACACAAGATAATGATACTGAGCTTGATATAGATTCAAACTCGGAAAAGAAGAGAGCAACAGGAACAGATTACCAAGAGGGTGAGGATGTTGAGTTTGTGGTAAAGGAAAACGGAGAGATGGAGGGGAATGCTCTGCTTGGCGAATACACCGAGGAGGAGCTCCAGCGCACCTTTGATCCTCGTTTGGAGTTGAGCAGTTATAAGGCTCCTACTCTTGATTTGCTTGAGAGTTATAGCGATAAGTGGTATGAGGTCTCTATGGATGAGATGGAGCGCAACAAGAACAAAATTGTGCGCACATTGGCAAACTACAAAATTGGAGTTACAAAGGTATCTGCTGTCAAGGGGCCTACCGTCACTCTTTACGAGGTGATTCCTGCCCCTGGTGTAAGAGTCTCAAACATAAAGAGATTGGAGGAGGATATACAGCTCTCTTTGGCTGCTAAGGGTGTGAGGGTGGTAACCCTCGCCGGTACAAATGCAGTGGGTATTGAGGTGGCGAATGAGAAGCCGAGCGTGGTATCTATGCTCTCCTGTCTGGAATATTTGCAAACCAAGATGAAGGAGCCCGGCTCCAAGGAGTCTGGTTACGCTCTCCCTGTGGCGATGGGAAAGACAATCTCCAATGAGGTATTCACATTTGACCTTGCCAAGACTCCCCACTTGCTTATGGCTGGAGCTACAGGGCAGGGTAAGTCTGTGGGTTTGAACGCTTTGATAACATCTATACTATATACAAAGCATCCTTCTGAGGTTAAATTTGTTATGGTTGATCCAAAGAGGGTTGAACTCTCGCTATTCTCCAATCTGAACAGGCACTTTTTAGCCTGCCTGCCCGATACGGATGATAAAGAGCAGCCTGTTATAACAGATACCTCAAAGGTGGTGCAGACTCTCAAATCGCTCTGCGTTGAGATGGACGAACGCTATAAACTGCTTGAAAAGGCGAGGGTTAGGAATATCAAGGAGTATAATGAAAAGTTTTTGCAGCGCAGGCTCAATCCTGCAAACGGGCATCGTTATCTCCCTTATATTGTGCTTATTATAGATGAGTATGCAGATCTTATGATGACAGCCGGCAAGGATGTGGAGATGCCTATAACACGCCTTGCGCAACTTGCCAGAGCTATTGGTATTCACCTTGTTATAGCAACACAAAGGCCAACAACCACCATAATTACAGGTAATATAAAGGCCAACTTCCCGGCTCGTATTGCTTTCTATGTGCGTTCAAGCATAGATTCACGCACCATATTGGATGAGAGCGGAGCAAATCAGCTGATAGGTAGGGGCGATATGCTCTTTGCTACAGGCAGCGATGTTACTCGTGTGCAGTGTGCACTCATTGAGACTAAGGAGGTTGAGAGGATAACAGACTTTATCTCAAGTCAGGCAGGTTATGCTACGGCACTATATTTGCCGGAGGTTAAGGAGGATGAGGATGGAAGCTATGGTGTAGCGGTAGATAACAGGCCGATAGGAGAGGCAGACCTTGCACGCAGAGATGAGTTTTTTGATGATGCTGCCCGCCTGATTGTATCTGCCGGAAGTGGTTCGGCCTCTTTTATACAGAGAAAGATGAACCTTGGCTATAACCGAGCTTCCAGACTTATAGACCAGTTGGAGAAGGCTGGAATTGTGGGGCCGGCAGACGGAGCAAAACCTCGCCAATCTATGATTGCAGACCTTATCTCGCTGGATGAAAAATTAGATGAGATTAAGAGTCAGTATGGAAGATGAAAACAAGAGTAATTAGCTTTATTGCAGCATTTTTGGCACTCGCCTTGCTTTCCGGCAGGGCTATGGCCCAGCAGAGCAGCGGAGGGCAGGGGGAAAAGCTCTTCAAGCAAGCCTCTGAATTTATATTCTCTGCCCGCAAAATCTCTTTTACAATGATTACTTCCGTAAAGGGCAACGATTATGGCAGCCACGGCTTTTTTGTGGCAACACCAGAAAGGGGCTACCTGAAGATAGAGGATGTTTCTGAATATCAGTTCTCTCCAGAGTTAGTAATGTCCTATCAGGAGCAGGCAAATGAGTATGTTATTCAGCCAAGAAAAACCAACTCAACAGATGTGGTGGATAACCCATTTGCCATACTCTCCACAAAGAATAGGGGAGTAACTGTAAGCGAGCCTGTTACAAAAAAGATAGCAGATAAGAGTGTAAAGGTTATTACCATAACTCCGCAGGGCAAAGCCTACTATACAAAGGCGGAGATTTATCTGCTCAACTCTGTGGTTGCGCAGATAGATATTACTCTAAAGAAAGATCACAAGATAGCAGTATATGTAACGGACTACTCAAATCCGGAGCCTTCAAAAATTTCTGATTATCAGATACTGACATCTGCTCATCCCGATGCAGTTGTAACAGATTTGAGATAGCGAGCAGCTTTGCGGACCTGCCATTAGTGCTCTAAAAATCTATACCTAAATTTGTAAATACCTCATTTATTGAGGCGTATGAGTTGGCCAACTTATAGGGCAAATCCTCTTTAGTAACCCATACGCACTTTTCTATTCCCTCATCGGTTTGCGGAACAGGCTCAGCATCTGCACCATAAGGCATTGCATACCAATATGTATGCTTTACTATCAACTGCTTGTTAAGCCTATATACGTGGTGGGTGGTGCAAATCAGATTATTGGGTACAACATCCAGTCCGCACTCCTCTCTAACCTCTCTCTGCGCCGTTACAACAATATTCTCATTCTCCTCCTGTTTTCCCTTGGGCAGGTCCCATACTCCGTTGCGGAAAATCATAAGGTACTCCCCTTTTTCATTTATAACAACTCCGCCTGCTGCATTGTGATGGCTCACTTTTGAAAAAACCCTTTTGAAAATCTCATCCTGATTTATGCTCCCTATATCTGCAATAACAAGGTGTTTGAAATTTAGATTAGTCTCCATCATATATGGAACATCGGAGAGCTTGTAATCGTTTGAGGGGTGGAGTAGTATAGTGTCGTTGCTGTTAATCAACGGATTATCCTTTTCACAAATGGTAAGTAATCTGTTTTTGAAATAGATGTTGTACATAGTGAAATCTGTTTATTCATCTCTGTTTGTGAGCTTTGCCTTTCTCAGGTCAAAGTTGCTGCCAAGATATTTTTTGCGTGCATCGGGATTAGAGGCAAGCTCCTCCGGCGTTCCGCTATAGAGTATTTTCCCCTCAAATAGCAGATAGGCTCTGTCTGTAATAGCCAAAGTCTCGTGCACATTGTGGTCTGTTATAATAATGCCTATATTCTTCTTTTTCAGTTTGGCTATAATGTGCTGAATGTCCTCAACAGCAATAGGATCCACACCGGCAAACGGCTCATCCAAAAGAATGAACTTGGGATTTATGGCAAGGGCTCTTGCAATTTCACATCTTCTTCTCTCTCCTCCCGATAGCTGAATTCCATAGCTTTTACGCACTTTATGGAGGCTGAATTCATCTATCAACAACTCCAATCTCTCTTTGCGCTCGGCCGGTTTAATATCGGAGAGCTCCATAACCGCGTTAAGATTGTTCTCTACCGTAAGTTTTCTGAATACAGAGGCCTCCTGCGCAAGATACCCCAAGCCCTTTTGGGCTCTGCGATACATAGGTAAATCTGTAATATCCTCATTATCAAGGAATATTTTTCCTCCATTGGGCTTTACAAGCCCCGTTACCATATAAAAGCTGGTGGTTTTGCCGGCTCCGTTGGGGCCCAAAAGTCCCACAATCTCCCCCTGCTCAACGCTATATGAGACATCATTAACTACGGTTCTCTGTCCGTATTTCTTTACCAAATGTTCGCAACTAAGACGCATAATATCTAATTGAGTTCCATTCCCAAATCGCTTTTCAGCTGCCCGAATTCGGGATTATTCTGCTTTATGTAATCCTCTTTCTCCTGAGGCATATAGAGCTGCTTGGCAATATCTCCTGGAGCCTGAAGCCTTACAAACAGCTTTATGTTGCTGTTGCAAAGCTCTCTTCTAAGATAGGAGGCTATCTTTGCAGCTACCTCTGTCTCAATCCATTTCTTCTGATCTGAATTGCCTACCGTAAATATAACAGCCGTATTCTCCTGCTCCAATTTGATAGGGGCTGCTCTCAATATAGAGATAAACTTAGGGAGATTAGGCCATCTCTTTTCATACTCGTCTGCCATCTTCTGCCAAGCGGCGGTAAGCAGTTCCATATTAACCGGCCTGTTCTGTGCAGGATTCATAAAATCGAGCTGCTGCTCCTTCTCCTGTTTTGGAGTTTGCTGCTGCTTTTGCTTATTAAGCAGACTATTTATGGATATGCCGCCAACCGACTG
>CADBUS010000073.1 GCA_902797895.1 uncultured Bacteroidia bacterium
AAAAGGGCCGGCTCAAAGCCAACCCTAGTTCTCAAACCTAAAAATTAACCTATGAAAAAACTACATCTTTAGTATTACAAACCCCGTGCCAAACTTTATTCGGCAACCGGCAATACTGATATAATTTTTATAGGTTCGTTAGGTAAGTCTCTCTTTTGCTGGCCGGTAGGCACTTTTGCTATGGCATCAATAATATCCAATCCGCTTACAGTCTCCCCGAATACGGTATAGGCTCCGTCCAACTGTTTGCAGGTAGCTGCATCCTGTACCAGATAGAACTGGGAGCCGGAAGAGGCCTTCTCCGGATTTGCAGCATCGCCCTTGCGGGCCGCAGCCAAAGCTCCTTTTATATGCTTATGGGCGGTAATAAACTCGGCCGGAATGGTATAACCCGGGCCACCCTGACCAAAGCTCTGCACTGCATTCTGATCCTCCAAACTTGCATTCCTTGTATTAGGGTCTCCAGTCTGAATCATAAAGCCATCTATTACACGATGGAACAAAATCCCATCAAAGAAGCGCTCAGAGGCAAGTTTTATAAAATTTGCCTTGTGCTTTGGGGTATCCTCATAGAGCTTGATTCTTATTGTACCCTTTGTTGTTTTAATATCAAACATAGGGTTTTCCGGCAAAGAGGCCGGATCAAAGGCCAAAGCCGGAGTAGAAGACTCCGCAACCTCATTAAGCTCCTCTTGCTGAGCCTCGGCATTGCCGCCCTCATTGGCAGCAGAATCGTTGTTGGTGCTGTTGCAACTATATGTAAAAAGTAGAGTCGCTGCAGCCAAACCTGATAATAAAAACTTTCTCATAATGGCAATTGTATTTATCTTTGCAAAGATAAACAGTTTGGCGCAATAAAGGCACATTCACATAGGCAGCTTATGGCAAACCCTCTCAAAAAACTGGCATCTGAAACAGCCATCTACGGGCTGAGTACCATATTGGCAAGGATAATAAACTTCTTCTTTGTGCCAATATACACAAGGATACTCACCACTCAGGAGTATGGCTCCTATTCTGAAATTATGTCCTATATTGCTGTTCTTCAGGTAGTTTTGGTTCTTGGATTGGAGACAGGGTGTTTCAAGTTCGCCTCATCCGGCACAACAGACCTTAGCCTCAAAGAGCAAGAGGAGAGAGCGCGGCCGGTATTTTCTACAGCACTCTCCACAGTTACAACAGTATCGCTTTTTGCCTTTGCACTAATCTGCCTTTTCAGCAGAAAGCTCTCAGATGCAATGGGTTACCCAGGAATGCACCTTATGCTTGTATATGTTGGTGCCATACTTGCCCTTGATAGCTTTACCGCAATACTCTTTGCAAGGCTCCGCCAGCAGCAAAAAGCATTTAAGTTTGCCCTCATAAAATCTGTAAAGATTCTGAGTGAACTCGGCTTTAATCTCCTGCTCTTTTTTGTTGTTCCAAAATATTTTGCCCATCACCCCAACTCTCTGCTGGGCAAATTGATACCTACAGAAATTCACTTCAGCTATATAATCTTTGCGGTATTGCTCAGCTGCATAGTCTGCTTTGTTCTCTTTCTGCCTGAGATTATCAAGATACGCTTCTCTCTCAATAAAAAGTTACTCAAACCAATGATGGCCTACTCCCTGCCTCTTATGGTTGCAAGCCTGCCTGGCATCATAAACGAGAGCGCAGACCGCTGGCTCTTCAGAGCCCTTGTAAAAGAGGGATATACAGGAGGTGGTTGGAGAGCCGATTTAGGACTCTATCAAGCTACGGCAAAGTTGGCGGTAATAATGAATCTCTTTATACAGATGTTCCGCTATGCGGCAGAGCCATTCTTTTTTGCACGCCACAAGGAGAAAGGCTCCAAAGAGCTTTATGCCAAGGTTATGGAGTATTTTGTGGCTTTCTGTATGATTATCTTTTTGGGAATTGTCTTTTACATAGATATTATTGCGCTTATACTTGGCAAGGATTTCAGAGGCGCGCTCGGCATTATTCCGTTTATGCTGCTCTCCTACCTCGCTCTGGGAATGTTGTTCAATGTCTCTATGTGGTACAAACTTACGGGGCAGACAAAGTATGCTGTAACCATAACTCTGCTTGGGCTTGCAATAACCTTGATTGGCAATCTGCTCTTTATGGGAACTTTCTCATATTGGGCCTCGGTGATTGTACATCTTGTGAGCTGCGTAATAATGCTTGTTTACAGCACTCTTTTGGGGCAAAAGTACTATCACATTCCATACCGCTGGAAAGAGATAGGCACCTACATAGTAGCCGGCATTCTGCTCTATGTGGTTTCTGTTGCAATTCAGCACTTTGTAGATAGCCGTACAGTAATGTTTATTATAAACACTATTCTGCTAACTTTGTACCTTGTTATGGTAGCCGTCCGCACAAAACTATACCCAATTAAGAAAGATTAAATAAAATGATAGTTAAGATAGTAAACCAATCTCCCTACCCCATTCCAAAGTATGCCACCGCACTCTCTGCAGGAATGGATATAAATGCAAACATAGAGGCCCCTATAGAGCTAAAATCTTTAGAGAGGGTTATGATTCCCACAGGGCTCTTTATAGAGCTTCCGCAGGGCTACGAGGCGCAGATAAGACCTCGCAGCGGATTGGCTGCCAAACACGGAATTACAGTAGCCAACGCCCCGGGTACTATAGATGCAGATTACAGAGGAGAGATTAAGGTTGTGCTTGTAAATCTCTCAAAGGAGAGCTTTACCATAAAGCCCGGAGAGAGAATCGCACAAATGGTAGTTGCCAAATATCAGCACGTTGAGTGGAGTGTAGTAGATAAACTGCAAGAAACCCTCAGAGGAGAGGGGGGCTTTGGCTCCACAGGGCTTGGTATTAAGGCCAACACAATATCGGTTTCAAAAATATGCTCTGCAAAGGGCAAGGCAGATATATTCAAGCTCTATATGCTCTACCAGAAGACAAGCGGAATTTGTACAGATTCTCGCAAAGTGGAGCAGGGAACTCTCTTTTTTGCACTCAAAGGGGAGAATTTTGATGGGAACGATTTTGTACTGAACGCATTGGAAGCAGGGGCTGCATACGCCGTAGCAGACAATCCCCAAAAGATAAAAAAGGCAAAAAGCAAATATCCAAAAAGAATTATTGTTGTAGATGATGCACTCAAAACCTTGCAGCAGCTTGCAAGGCACCACCGTCTGCAATTCAGAATTCCGGTAATTGCACTAACCGGCACCAATGGCAAAACCACAACAAAGGAGCTTATAAACGCCGTACTATCAACCAAGTACAAAGTTATAGCAACAGAGGGCAACCTGAATAACGATATAGGAGTGCCGCTCACTTTATTCAAAATTAACAGCAATACTGAGATTGCCGTAATTGAGATGGGGGCCTCTCATCCTCGCGATATATCCACCCTCACCTCCATTGTATGCCCGAGCTTTGGCCTTATCACAACCATAGGCAAGGCGCACCTGCAGGGCTTCGGCTCATTAGACGGAGTAATGGCCGCCAAAGGGGAGCTTTACGATAACTTGCAGGAATATAAGAAGATAGCCTTTGTAAATACAGACAATCAGTTGCTCGGTAAGATGGTGGAGCAGAGGCCGAATTTGCAGATTGTGCCATACGGCATCACAAGCAGCAATGCAAAAATATCTGCACCAACAAAAACCAACCCATACCTTACCCTTACCATAGCAAACCCTACGGGCTCTCCTAAATCAAAGAGTACAGTTAAGGTAAAAACCAAGCTGATTGGAGATTACAACAGCGATAATGTTTTGGCCGCCCTCTGCATAGGCACCTACTTTGCAATACCTACAGCCGCCGCAGTAAAGGCCATAGCAGATTACGAGCCGGCCAACAACCGCTCCCAAATGTGCAAGACAAAAAACAATCTTGTAATAAAGGATACCTACAATGCCAACCCAACAAGTATGAGCCTCTCTTTAAGCAGCTTTGCCAATCTGATTCCTGCGGCTCCGGCCAAAGAGGGCAAGGTGCTTATACTCGGCGATATGCGTGAACTTGGCAAGGATGCCGCAAAGGAGCACGAGAAAATTTTGGAGCAGGCGCTTGCAATGCAGCCAAAGAAGATTTATCTGGTAGGAGAGGAGTTTGGAGCGGCATACAACAGGCTATGCACCAAGAAAGCTGCCTCTGTAAAGGCGGCAAACAAAAAGGTGGAGCTCAAGAGTTTTACAGATACTCCTCAGCTTGCCAAATACCTCAAGGAGAATAAGCTCACAGGCTTTGCTGTTTTTGTAAAAGGCTCTCACTCAATAGGATTGGAGAGACTGTTTGATTTGTTGTAGTATTTTG
>CADBUS010000074.1 GCA_902797895.1 uncultured Bacteroidia bacterium
GTTCTGATTTTGGTAGCGGGGAGGATTGACATTATTACTCCTATTGCGGCTACGGAGAGGAGAATGGCCGCTATATCAGTTATCTTAATAACAACCGGATAGTAAGGTGTAATAAAGTTGCCGGGGAGTTTTATCACCCCAAACTGTATCTGAATCCAGCAGAGCAAAAGGCCAAGCGCAACTCCTGCAACCGCACCCCAAAGGCAGATAAAAAATCCCTGCAGGGCAAAGCACTTGCGGATTGTTGAGTGGCTGGCTCCCATTGCTTTATAGCTCTTGATATCGGTCTGCTTATCTATTATCAAAAGCGAGAGAGAGGCATAGATATTTACAGATATTATAATCACAATAAAGAGCAGAATCATATATACGGCAAACTTTTCTGCCCTCATCATCTTATATATGGTCTCGTTCTGCTGCGCTATGTTTTTCACGCGGAGAGTGCCCTCTGCTTCAATGGTTTTGCGTAGCCGCCTCTCCACCTTCTTGAGGGTGGCTTTAGAGGCTTTTGCATCTGCTCCGCCTTTTAGATATAGCTCTATTTTTGAGACTGTTGTGCTATCGTATTCCGCAAGATTTTGGGCAAACTCTATGGGAACAATTATAAGATTCTGCTGCTCCGGCTGCTGGAGAGATATTACTCCGCTTGGCCTAATGTCCTCGTTATTAAGGCTTTCCATTGGCATCACAAGAGAAATATCTGAGCTTCTGCTTGGCAGGTAAAGCTCCAAGGCTGTAGCAAACTGCGGCTTGAGCATAAGGGTGGCGGCAAGGCTCTCCTCCACTATGGCGCGGTTGAAATCTCCAAAGCGAAGCTCAAAATTGCCCTGTGTTACCTTTGCCTTTATTTTTTCTATGGTGGTAAAGCTGTGGGGAACGCCCTTTATTTTTGCTATAGACTGAACTTTATCGTAAACCACATATACGCTCTCCTCCACCACAGGACAAAAGAGCAGGGTGCTATCTGTTTGCAACTGCTGCAAACGGCTATTGTTCAGGCTTATAACCTTACCGCTTGAGGGCTCTATTACAAAATCGGGCGAGGAGCTCTCATACATAGTGGCCACTATATTGTCAAATCCGTTATACACAGAGAGTATTACAACAAGGGCCATACAGCCAATGCCTATAGCTATGGAGCTAATGGCAGAGATTATGTTTATAACATTGTGATTCTCTTTGGAAAAGAGATAACGGCGTGCTATGAAGGAGGGCAGATGCATATCGCAACGGCTCTATTTCTGCTCTTTGTTTTCCGCCTCTTGGGAAGCCTCTTTTGGTGTCTGTTTGGGAGCATCTTGCGCAAGCACATTATCTATATGCCGAGCATAGTCTAAAGAGGTGTCTTCCAGAAAGGTTAGCTCCGGCACAATCCTGAGTTGCTTTGCCACAATGCGCCCCAAATCGCCGCGCAGGGCTTTGCTCTTTTCTTGTAAAGTCTGCATAACAAGCTCTCTCTTTTCTGAAGGGAAGACGCTTATAAAGACTTTGGCGTATGAGAGATCCGGGCTTACCCTAACCTCGCTTACAGTTACCAGCGCTCCGCCAAAGGCGGCCATTCCCTTGCTGCGTATAATCTCCGCCAGATGCCTTTGCAGCTCTCTCTGAACCTTTTGTACTCTTTTGCTTACCTCTTCCATAACTGCCTTATTTATAGAGATTTCTCAAATCTCAATATGTAGTAGTTCTTTTTGCCCTTCTGCACAAGAACATATTTGCCATTTATAAGATATTGGCTGCCAAGAGTTGCAGCAATATCTGTGAACTTCTCCTTGTTTATGCCAAGCCCGTTGGACTGTATCATCTTGCGACATTCGCCCTTGCTCGGAAACACCTGAGTATCAACAGCAAGCAAGTCCAAAATATTTGTACTCAACTTATCCATAGGAAGAGAGAACTGCGGAACTCCGTCAAATACAGCAAGAAAGGTCTTTTCATCCAATGCCTGAAGCTGTTGTTGGGTGGCTTTACCAAAGAGTATATTTGAGGCATCTACCGCCTTGTCATACTCCTGCTGCCCGTGTACCATTATTGTAACCTCTTTAGCCAAAAGCTTTTGTAGGCATCTCTGCCCTGCATCTTGCTTGTGTAGCTCAATGGCCTCCTCTATCTGCTCTTTAGGGAGCATTGTAAATATCTTTATATATTTTTCTGCATCCTCATCGCTGACATTCAGCCAGAACTGGTAGAAGGCGTAAGGGCTTGTATATTCTGCACTCAGCCAGATGTTACCCTGCTCAGTCTTGCCAAACTTGCTGCCATCTGCCTTTTTGATAAGTGGGCAGGTGAGGGCGTATGCCTCTTTGCCTAAAATACGGCGTATCAGCTCGCTGCCTGTGGTAATGTTACCCCATTGGTCAGAGCCGCCAAGCTGGAGTACACACCCCTTGTTTTGGTAGAGCCAAAGGAAATCGTACCCCTGCATAAGCTGATAGCTGAACTCGGTAAAGCTCATTCCCTCGCGAGACTCGCTGCTAAGACGCTTCTTTACAGAGTCTTTGGCCATCATATAATTTACTGTAATATGCTTGCCTATATCGCGAATAAATCCTATAAAGGAGTAATCCTTCATCCAATCGTAATTATTCACAAGCTCCGCCTTGTTTGGAGCATCTGAGCTAAAATCCAAGAATCTTGCAAGCTGGCTCTTTATGCTCTCAACATTGTGATTTAGAGTCTGTTCGTCCAACAGGTTGCGCTCAGCAGACTTCATAGAGGGGTCTCCTATCATACCGGTAGCTCCTCCCACAAGTGCGAAAGGCTTGTGGCCACAGGCCTGGAAATGTTTGAGAATCATAACACTTACCAAATGGCCGATATGGAGCGAGTCTGCTGTTGGATCTATTCCTACGTATGCGGCTTGCGGCCCCTCCATCAGCTTCTCTTCTGTTCCGGGCATAATATCCTGAATCATACCGCGCCACTTGAGTTCTTCTACAAAATTTTTCATCAAAATAAGGCAATGTTGTTAAATATTGGGCAAAAGTAGGAAAAATAGCTATCTTTGACAATTGGCAAACAAACTTAACCAAATATGAGAACTATTCTGAAAAATTTTATTGCGGCCCTTGCAGCCATAGTTTTGTTAAGCGGCGCAAACAGTTACGCTTTAAGCAACGCTTTGAGTAATGCTCCGGCCTCAGATACTCTCTCTGCCCCAACACTTATGGCTCTCAATGCTTTAGTGCCGGCAGGTCAGCAGATTGGAACAATAAGCGGCGTGGAGAGAATGGAGGTTGCAGAGTCTATGCACTTTCACATAAAGAGCAAATATCTCTTTTATATTACTCAGCCGATAGATCATAAACATCCGGAGAAGGGGACTTTCCGCCAGAGGGTTTTTGTGGGCTTTGCCGGCTATGAGCGTCCAACAGTTTTGATAACAGAGGGTTATACAGCCAACTACGGAGCCAATCCAAGATATAACGAGGAGGTTGCAAGAATTACCAACGGCAACTTTGTGCTGGTAGAGCATCGCTACTTTGCCAAGAGCGTTCCTTTTATGCAGGATAATCCCTCAATTAGTTGGAGCAAACTCAATTGGGACTATATGACAGCAGAGCAGGAGGCGGCAGACTTGCACAACATAAGAGTAGCTTTGGGCAACCTCTTCAAGGGCAAGTGGGTAGCCACCGGAATAAGCAAGGGCGGGCAGAATTGTATGGCCTACACAATGTTCTATCCCAACGATATAGATGTATCTGTGCCATACGTAGGCCCTGTGGCAAGAGCGGTGGAAGATGGCCGCCACGAGCCGTTTTTGAGAGACTCTACCGGTACTGCACAGGATAGAGAGATTATCTACAACTTTCAGATTGAGGTGCTTAAAAGGCGAGCCACAATGGAGAAGATGCTGAAGGAGTTTTCAGACAAGAAGAATATTACCTACAACATAAAGATACCTGAGGTGTTGGATTTCTGCGTGTTGGAGTTTCCGTTCGCATTCTGGCAATGGGGGCGCAAAACCTCTACTATACCTGCTGTAAGCAGTTCAGATGAGGAGATTTTCAACTACTTTGTTGAGGCGGTTGGGCCGGACTATTTCCAGAGCTGGGACGATAACGCTCCGTTCTTTGTGCAGGCAGCCAAGGAGTTAGGCTATTACGGATACGATACCAAGCCTTTCAAGAAGCTGCTGAAAATAAAATCTGCCAAAGATTATCTGAGAAAGATATTTTTGCCAGGGGGTAAAAAGTTTAAGTTTGACAAGAGCCTCTATAAAAACCTTACAGACTTTATTGCCACAACAGATAACAAAATGATGTTCATATATGGCGAGTGGGATCCGTGGTCTGCCGTAAGGCCGAATAATCCGGGCCACAGCAATATTAAGTACTATGTAGCTCCGGGTGGCAGCCATAGGGCAAGAATACTCAATCTCCCTCACGATATGGGCGCAGAGGCTATCGCAACCCTAAAGGAGTGGTTGGAGATAAAAGAGTAGGCATTCTGCCTTGTGAGATATGAGTGAAGTTTACAAAGAGATAACATTCAAGGAGTTGGAACTCTCTGATTCTAAGTGGATCAGAGAGTTGCTCTCTTATGCAGACTTAAACTCAGAGGATTACAACTTTACCTATCAGTTCCTTTGGCGCAAGACCTTTAAGACCGCTGTGGCCCGCTATGGCGATTGGCTTTTGGTGCGCTTTAATTTTAACGGCTCTCATTCCTATCTCTTTCCGGCAGGGCGTGGAGAATCTTCTGAGTTAAAAGCACTTATAGAGAGTCTGATAGCAGGAGCCGCCGCTGATGGTGGTGGCGAACTTGCTTTTTATGGGGTATTGGAGCATCAGTTAAAATGGCTGGAGGAGAGGTTTGCCGGCCGCTTTACAGCCGAGCCTTTCAGAATGGGATGGGATTATCTATATAGCGCAGAGAGCCTGCTTACCTTAAAGGGAAAGAAGTATCAGAGCAAGCGCAACTTTGCAAACGGATTCAGAAAGAGCAATATATGGGCCTTTGAGCCTATCACAAAGGAGAACATTGCAGAGTGCTATGCTATGAACGATGAGTGGTGCCGCCGCAACGGATGTGGCAAAGAGTTCTGGAAAGAGAATGAGTTTTGCGCTGTGAGAGAGGCACTTGCAAACTACTTTGAACTTGGATTGCAGGGGGGATTGCTGAAAGTTTTTGAGCAGGGGGGAGCAGAGGCCGAGGCTGGTATTGAAGCAACACAAAGAGGCCGCGTAGTTGCCTTTACAATAGGAGAGCTTACAAATTCAGATACCCTTTTGGTGCACATAGAAAAGGCTTTTACAGATATAAGAGGGGCCTATCAGACTATAAGCCAAGAGTTTTTAAGCTATATGAACAAGCTGCTGCTTGCCGCTGCTCTGAATAATGACACTCTGCGGGATAATCAAGATGTTTCTTCTGTAACTGATGCAAATGATGGAGCTGATGGTGCAAATGAGGCAGAGGCTCTATCTTTCAGGTATGTGAACAGAGAGGATGACTCCGGAGATGAAAATCTGCGCAAGGCCAAAATGGAGTATCACCCTTTGCGCCTGATAGAAAAGAGTATTGTTACATTTCAGCTGAAGTAACCGGCATCACTTTCCGTCACTCAGATTCTTTTGCCCCTTCGCTATCGCTCAAGGCTAAAGGCTCAGAATGACGGTCTATCGTCATTCTGAACGAAGTGAAGAATCTTTTTAGTCAGCCCCTTAATTTTATTATGTAATTCCTTCTTCAGATAGAACCTAACAACCCTTCTATCTCCGCATTGGTGATTGTGTAAGTAAATATGTAGTGGCAGAAGTTATTATTCCGTAGTCCAGACAATAGCATAGTTATTCAGAAAACGGTATTGCAAGGTAAGCTCTTTTTCTGTGCGCTCCGACTGACGGTCTCCACTTGCAATATCCTCATCCTCAATTGGATAAGTGAATACAGCATCAATCTCTCCCTCCTCTTTTACACTAAAACGCTCTATATGAATGTCTTTAGAGAAATCAACTCCGCTCACCCCCATTCTCTTGTAGATAGCCTCTTTGGCGCACCAGTATAGTGCAAGCTGAGTGTTCCTCTGCTGCCCATCATCGCTAAGCTCCTCTATCTCCCTACTGCCAAGAGCCTTTTTCTGAACTGCAGAAAAATCTCTCTCTATGCTCTCCACATCTATCCCCACCTCTTGTTGCGGAGCAATTATAACAGCTGCCAAACCCTTGGTGTGCGATATGCTTATATGGGTGCTGTTGTTCTCTATGTAAGGGCTTCCGTTCTCGTGATGGCCTATATGTACAGGCTCATCAAAAAGGCTCTGCACCAATGCAATAACCGCAAGCCTCTCTACTCTGTGAGCAGGGCTGCTGCTAAGGGAAATCTCCTCAATCTCCTCTTTCCACTCATCCCCTTCTCCGGTAAGCAACTCTATAAGCTGCTCTTCGCTCTCGGTTATCTCCCATACCGCAATTTGGGCTTTGTTGCCTATCTGTTTTGTAAAAGTAATTGCCATCTGTAATATTCTATCGGTTTAATACTATGCTGTTTCAAGCCAAATCATCTGTCTCGTCTGTAATCTCCCCCACAATCTCCTCCAAAATATCCTCCATTGTTACAATGCCGTCCATTCCGCCATACTCATCTACCACTATTGCAAGATGGAGGCGCCTCTTTCTGAGCTCCTCCAACAAATCGTTGGTCTTCATAGAGCCGGGAACAAAGTAGGCCTCCCTTATATGTTTCTTCCAATCAAATTTCGGTGAGCGGTTCATAATGTAAGGGAGCATATCCTTAATGTAGAGAAAGCCCCTTATATCATCAAAATTATCCTTATAGACAGGTAGGCGCGAATAGCCGCACTCGGCAGCAATCTGAATAACCTCATCGTTGCTCATCTCCATATCTATGGTCTGCACATCTACCCTCGGCTTCATAATCTGGCTTACGCTCTTTTTGGGCAGGGTAAGAATTTTCTTGAGCAGGCTCTTCTGCTTAATATCCTCTGCCATTGTCATTTCCACCGCTCCACTAAGATACTTGTAGGCATTCTCCTCCTCCTGCTCGGTAAGAGTTTTGTTCTGCTTTTTCTTCTCGATAGTCACATCCATAACCCTATCTATCGGGAGTGTGAAAATTTTAAGAAACGAGAGTGCGCCGCTTGTCATCTTTGAGAACCTTACAGGAAAGCGGGTGCCCAAAACCTTTGGAATGGCCTCGCCAAAGAGCACCAGCAAAAAGGTTACGATAACGGTGCAAACCACAAATTCCAATATGGGATGGCCGCTAAAATCAAACATTCTGTCTAACAGAACAGCGGAGAGCAGCACAATAAGAATATTCACAATGTTGTTGGCCTGTAAAATGGTGCCGAGCAGCCTGTTTGGCTTGCCGAGTAACCTTATTACCCGCTTGCTTGCCGAGTCCTCTCCATCTTTGAGGTGCTGCTTCTCCTTTGGAGAGAGGGAGAAAAAAGCCGCCTCGCTTCCGCTCATAAGGGCGGAAAAGAAGAGCAATGCAACAATGCAAAGGCCCATAAAAAGATTTTCCAACAGGGAGTTACCTAAAACGCCCGAGACGGGAACATCGTCTAAGGAGCTGCTAAGCAGCGCTAAGAGTGTACTGGGAGGTTCCAAATCCTTTCAAAAATTGGTTTGCGCCGCAAATATACAAACTTTTAGCAGATTTTGCGTAACTTTGTGAGTTGTGGGGCAGAGGGGGATTTTAACCGTAACTCTGAACAAAGTGAAGAGTCTAAAGAAAATAACTACAAAGTCGCTGTGCTCAGAATGACGGAAATGAGAGCCAACTAAAAGATAACTATATGGAATACAGAGCATTAACCGTAGAAGAGATTAAGCAGCTTGAGGCTCAACGCTGCACAAGCAACGAGTGGGAAAATCTGCTTGTGAGTTGGCCGGCAGAAAATAATGTAGAGGACTTGAAATGGCTCAATAATGTATCATTTAGCGGAAATTGCCGTTTGGGGCGGCTGCAAAAGAGCTTTAAGTTAGATGATGTGATAGAGCTGCATAGCGGAATATACAATGCAAGGTTGCACAACATTACAGTGGGCGATAACTGCTATATCTCTGATATAGGGGAGTATATAGCGAATTACGATATTGCGGACGATGTGCTTATTCAAGATGTTGGGCTGCTTGCTGTTTTGAGTAAAAGCAGTTTTGGCAATGGCACCGCTGTTTGTGTACTGAGCGAGACCGGTGGAAGAGAGGTTGTTATAACAGACCGCCTCAGCTCGCATATTGCCTACATTATGGCACTCTACCGCCATCGCCCTGCCCTGCACCAAAAGCTCTCAGACATAGCCAATTACTATGCAAAAAAATATGCTTCTGAACGTGGCACTATCGGCAAGGGGGTAACTATCCGCCGTTGCAGCCGCATTACCAATGTAAAGATTGGCGAGGGGGCTACAATTATGGGCTCGCACTTTTTGCACAATGGTAGCATCAACAGCAACTTGGAGGCACCTTGCGTAATTGGCAGCGGAGTTATTGCAGAGGACTTTATCATTCAGAGCGGCTCAAGCGTAGTTAGTAACGCTATGATTTCCAGATGTTTTGTAGGGCAGGCCTGTAAATTGGCACATAGCTACTCGGCTACAGATTCGCTCTTTTTTGCAAACTGCCACGGAGAGAACGGAGAGGCCTGCTCCATATTTGCAGGACCATTCACCGTTACCCACCATAAATCCACTCTGCTAATAGCCGGCCTCTTCTCCTTTATGAATGCCGGCAGCGGCTCCAACCAGAGCAACCATATGTACAAGTTGGGGCCAATCCATCAGGGTATATTGGAGAGAGGAGCAAAAACCTCATCAGACTCCTACATACTTTGGCCAAGCAGAGTAGGCGCCTTCTCATTGGTTATGGGAAGGCACGTAACCCATTCAGATACAAGCAATCTGCCATTCTCATACCTGATAGAGCAGAATAATACCACATACCTTGTTCCGGGGGTGAACCTAAGGAGTGTGGGCACAATAAGAGATGCCCAAAAGTGGCCTAATCGCGATAAGCGTAAAGATGGAGCAAAATTAGATTACATCAACTACGATTTGCTCAGTCCATATACGGTGCAGAAGATGTTCAAGGGGTTGGATTCTCTGAAAAAGTTGATAGCCTCCTCCGGTGAACTCTCAGATATCTACTCTTTCCATAGTACAAAAATAACCAACAGCGCGTTGCGCAAAGGAATAAAGTACTATAACACAGGAATTACCAAGTATTTGGGCAATCTTATAATAAGCCGCTTGCAGGTGGGGGGAGCAATTGGGCCTGTAAGCAAATTTGCAAAGGTCTATTCCACAAGCCTTTTGATGCAGCAGAGAGCAGAAAAACTCAAGGGGCTTACAATAGATGAGAAGATTAGGCAGGCACTCAAGCTCAACACAACCATTGAAGGAGGGAAGGAGATTGTTGCCCCGGGCTCCGGAGATTGGACCGATATAGCCGGCCTTTTTGCTCCTAAGACAGAGATAATTGCGCTAATTGAGAAGATTGAGAGCGGAGAGATTTCCAAGTTAAGAGAGATAAACGCACAGTTCAACAGAATATATGAATCTTATTACGAGTGGGAGTGGAACTGGGCCTACCCAATGATAGAGGAGTTCTTTGGCGTGGAGATTAAAAAGATTACCGCAGAGCAGACAATAGAGATTATAGAGAAGTGGCGTGCTGCTGTAATCAGCTTGGATAAAGAGATTTATAACGATGCTCACAAAGAGTTCTCACTCGCCTCAATGACAGGCTTTGGAGCAGATGGAGATCGCCGCGATAAAGAAGCAGATTTTGAACAGGTTAGAGGAGATTTTGAGAGCAATAGCGTGGTAAAGATGATTCACGAGCACATTTACAAAAAGAGCAACTTGGCAGACGAAGTTATCCGCCAACTGAAATAAAGCTCATCATCACACTATCCGAAATACTTTCCGGCACCTCTGAATGACAAGCAAAAAAAAGAGTGAGCAAAAGCCCACTCTTTTTTTGTCTTAACAATTCCCGATTATTTAGGAAGTGTGTTTTGCCAACCCTCATTCTGAGTTACTCCGAATCCTGCGTTAATCTCATCTACAGGGATAGGGAAAATAAGGTCAGAAATCTTGTAGTTGTTGTGACGGTACTTAACAGCCGGAGCATCGTAAGCATAAACGCTTGCCATCTCATTCCAACGGCGCAAATCCCAAAGTCTGAGACCCTCCTGGAAGAGCTCTCTTGCTCTCTCATCTTTGATGAACTGCAACAACTCTGGCTTTGTTGTAGGGAGATCGCCTGCTGATGTGATAGCAGGGTTTCTCTTAGCTACATTCAAAAGCATATTGGCTGCCTGAGTGAGGTTGTTCTGCTGCAACTGAGCCTCAGCTGCTATCAGATACATCTCAGGAACATTAATCAGATAGTTGGTTGCGTGAGCAGGGTTAGCTGTATGGAATTTACCACCTGCATATTCAGGAACCTCAGGGGTTGATACTGAGCTGAAATCCATAATTGACTTACGAATATCGTTAGCTCCATAAAGAGCCTGCAATTTAGGAGATGGGCTGAAGTTGTAGGTTGTCCAAAGAGTACCGCAAGAGTTAGCACTCCAGTTGTTGGTACCATTGATTGCAAGGTAGAGCATACTCTCTGAGTTAGAAGAGCCGCCACCTGTGTAGAGCTTCTTGTAAGCGTCCTCGGTGTAAACCATCTTAAGACCTGAAGTTGAGATAGCATCCATAGCGTATGAAGCTGCCTGGCTCCAGTTCTCCATATAGAGGTAAGTACGAGCCAACAGACCTTTAACTGCTGCAGGAGTGAAATAGCATCTGTTAGACTGAGTCTCACCTGTTGCAAAGTGGCTGAGAGAGCTGTTAAGGTCAGAGAGAATTGCAGCATAAGTCTCACCTACGGTAGCTCTTGACACCTCCTCAAATGCAGGAATTGGCTCATCTACCAATACTACACCAGGCTGGCCGGAAAAGTCGGCACCATTAACCTTAATCTGATGGCCGAATACATTCACCATACGCAACATAGCGTATGCCCTGAGTGCGTAAGCCTCTGCCATACAACGGTCAAGAACTTTCTTATCTGCTGCAGAAGCTCCGTCATAAAGCTCCTTGGCACCCTTGATTACTCTGGCTGCGTTGTCTGCTACCTTGTAACCATAGTTCCAGTTGTAGTAAAGATAAGTGTCGTTATCGGTAAAGGTATAAGAATAGAGCTTATCCCAGTGACCGGTCTTAGTGTTCCAATAAGTAATATCTGTAGGGATGTCACCTATGTTTGTAGCATAGTTACCTGCATAGTAGTAGTAGAACAAACGGTAGTAAACTCCATTTAGAGCAATCTTTATGTTTGCTGTAGAAGAGAGTCCGTCATCCACATCTATACCTCTACTGTAGTCTGTCTCCAGAAATTTGCTTCCGCAGCCAAAAATTGCCGGCAGAAGAAGTATAGAAACAAGAACTTTCAAAATATTTTTTCTCATAACTGTCTTATTTATAATTTGATACATTGTTTAGAAAGTAATCTGTACTCCAAATACAAAGCTCTTTGATTGAGGATACTGCCAAGCTATATAACCATCTGAATAGGTCTCAGGAGTATAACCGAAGAACTCTTTAGCTGTGAAAGTATAGAGGTTGTCACCTGTTACATAAAGACGAAGTCTCTCAATCTTAGCCTTCTGAGTAATGTTCTTAGGAAGAGTATAACCTATAGTAACATTGTTAAGTCTCAAGAAGTTTGCATTGTAGAGCCAACGAGAGTGGCTGTTAGCAGCTGCTGAGTAAGGGTCGTTAGTAACATACTGAGGGTACTTAGCGTTCTTGTTGTCAGGGGTCCAAGTGTTGCCTATCATCTCCTTCAAAGGAGTACGAACGGTCATACCCCAACCGGTGAAGCGTGCACCACCATCATAAACCTGAGCACCTAAACGGTAGTTGAATGCAAAGCTGGCATCCAAGCCTTTCCACTCAAAGTTTGCACCAAAACCACCAAAGAACTTAGGCATTGCTGAGCCTTGATATCTCTTTTCTGCCTCTCCAATTTTAGTAGTGGTCTCGTCACCTGTCGCATTCTTATAGAAGAGTGGCCTACCAGTCTCAGGATCTACACCTGCATACTCAGGCATCTTGAACTGTGAGTAAGGGCGACCTACCTCAACAATTGTACGAGTTCCCTCAATAGGATCGTCTGTAGAGAGCTTCAACACTTTGTTCTTATTGTAAGTAGTGTTGGCCCAAGCGCTCAATCTTACATTCTCGTTAGAGATAATGTTAGCAGAGAGTTCTACCTCAAGACCGGTGTTGCTTATCTCACCAATATTTCTCTGAGTTGAAGCCAAACCTGTTACCATAGAGAGTGGCATAGAGAAGAGTGCCTCTGTTGTAACATCTCTGTAGAAGTCGAGTTTGAGGTTTATTCTGTTAATAAACGCCAAATCCAAACCTACATCCAACTTGTTAGAAGCCTCCCAGGTAAGAACGCGGTTACTCATAGAACCAGGAGTCATACCAGGAACAGAGTTGTAGTTAGAACCGGCTGTGTAGAAACCTCTTGAAGCATACCATCCAATATCCTGGTTACCTACTGTACCGTATGATACTCTCAAAGTTCCGTCTGTAAGAACATTGTTCTTCAAGAACTCCTCTGCAGAGAATCTCCACTTAGCACCAACGCTCCAGAAGTTACCCCATCTCTTGTCTGCACCAAACACAGAAGAACCGTCTCTTCTGAAGGAGCCTGAGAGATAGTATTTGTAATCCAATGAGTACTGAGCATCAAAGAAGTAAGATGCAAGGCGAGCCTTTGAAGTGTAGTACTCAGAATCGCCCCAAGTACCTACGGTTGCAAGGTCTCTCATACCGCTGCTTGCGAATGGGAAGTCCTCACCGGAGTAGTACTCATAGTAGTAATCTTTCTTCTGCATCTCCTGTCCGAAGAGCAAGCTGATATCGTGGCGATTGTTGAATATCTTGTTCCAACCCAAGAGGTTTGTCCAAGTTATATTCTTGGTCTGAGAGTTATACTGCTGGCCTAAGCCGTTGTAGTCCTTACCCTGATTGTTGTAGATTGCACTCCAATACTGGTACTCTCTGAGGTTATAAACGTTAACACCAAGAGTAGTCTTTGCATAAACACCGTAACCGAAATCTACTCTGAGGTTAGGAACCAAATTTACAGTAGTTGTACGAGGACGTGAGATATCTCCCAACTTCTTGTCCCATACTGCCAATGGCATATAGTTGTAAGTTGTGTAGTTGCCATCTTCATCGTAAGGCTTATAGAATGGAAGCATACTTGATACGGCTGCTACCTGAGGGTTGGTGAATGAACCACCGGTACTCTGGCTACCACCGTGCTTATCTGTAGCTGCGTATGAAGCATTAAGGCCAAAGGTAAACATCTTGAACTTGCTGGTAAGGTTAGCTCTTCCTGAGTAACGAGCAAAGTCAGATGCTATGATGATACCCTCCTGCTTGAGGTAACCCATACTTACATAGTAAGAAGTAGTTGCTACCTGGCCGCTTACTGAGAGGTTGTAATCTTGATAGTAACCATTACGAGATACAATATCCATCCAGTCTGTATCGGTAACACCATCCCAACCATAAGTGGTTGTGAGGGCAGCTCTTGCTGACTCGATTGTAGGGTTCAAACCGGCTGCTACACGGCCCATTGCAAAGAGTTGCATACTCTCCTCTGCATTGGCATATTTCATATTGTGGTTAGCCATTGAAGCAATACCCTGCTTGATATCCAAGTTAATGTTGAATCTGCCTGCCTGACCTCTCTTGGTGTTAATCACAATCACACCATTAGCAGCGCGAGCACCGTAGATAGCGGTTGCAGCAGCATCCTTCAATACGGTAACGTTCTCAATATCATTAGGGTTGAGAGCTGCCATAGGGTCCTGGTGGTTATTAACGGAGCTCATACCGTCCTCGTCTGAGTTTACAGGAACACCGTCAATCACATAGAGAGGCTGAGTTCCAGAGTTGAGGGAACCTCTACCTCTAACGAAGATTGCTCCCCAAGTACCAGGCTGGCCGGTTGAGTTGTTCATCTGCACACCTGTTACATTACCCTCAAGGGACTTAACAAAGTTTGCATCGCTCTTCTTCTCAATGGCCTCACCGGAAACCTTGGCCAATGCTCCTGTGAAGGAACGAGAGCTCTGAGTACGGTAACCGGTAAAGACTACGGTCTCAAGTTGCTCGGTTTCGGTTTCCAATTTAATTTGCATGTTAGGAGTAGCTTTGCCCTCCCAGGTCTTCATACCAGCGAGCTCTACTTTAACATTTGCATTTGCCGGAACATTCTGGAGCGTAAAAGCACCATTAACATCAGTTGAAGTACTGATTCTTGTTCCTACTACTACTACAGAAGCGCCAATTACCGGAGAGTTGTCATCTGCATAAACAACCTTTCCGTTAATGGTCTGGTTCTGAGCGTAAGCTGTGCTCAAAGCTATTGTGAGACACAGCACGATAGAGAATAGTTTTTTTAACATAAGTTAATAGTTTGTTTTGTGATTTTTATTTTCTATTTCTATTTTCTTCTGTTTGGTTTCTTTTTTTTCATCCTATTCAACATAATGTAAATTGTATGACAGTTTCAGGCCGCTTTTTCACATTATGCAAAAGCAAATATAGTAATTTTCTTTTAATCTGCAACTCCCCGATTTGCTTAGCTTCTAAACAGAGCAAATATAGCAGAGCCGCTACCAGTCATTGCAACAAACTCCGCCCCCTCGTTATATAGATGCAGTTTTAGCTCATTTAGTTGCGGATATTTTTTGAATACAGGCTCCTCAAAATCGTTAAGAATAGAGTTACGCCACTCATTTACAGGATTTTGCAAAAGCTCTGCAATAGGAATATTTTTTTGCTGTTCTTCCCTTTTTCTTTTAGGCACAATGGAATAGGCCTCTTTTGTAGAGACAAAACACTCCGGAGAAAATTTTATTTTTATGTTGTAGCTCTCGGAGAGTTTCAGCAGAGGATGGGTTGCTGGTAGCGGCGTTAAAAACTCTCCGCGCCCTGTAACAACCATAGGGGTGTTATGAACAAAGAAAGGGCAGTCGCTCCCAAGCTGCGCAGCATAGTGCAGTAATTGCTTCTGTGTAAGATTGAGATGGCATAAGGTATTGAGAGCTTGCAGAGTACAAACACCATCGCTGCTACCTCCCCCAAGTCCGGCACCCACAGGGATATGTTTTTCCAAAGAGATTACCGCCCTCGGTAAATCAAAATCTGCAGAGAGCAGGTTGTATGCCTTTACGCAAATATTATCTTGCGGAGCTCCGGGGTAGCTAATTCCCTGCTGCAACATTACAACTTTTGAAGAGCTCTCCGCCTCATCTGCCACTTTAACATCAGCCTCTGTAATACCCTCTTTTTCACTAACTTCAGCCATCGTTTTTGCAACTGCTTCTGAAAGGCTTTCTCCTTTGTCAAGCACTGTTACAATTAGCCTGTCGGGAGTAAGAGAGCTGTTCTGTGGCCCCACAGGATAGAAGATACTCTCTATCTCGTGAAAGCCGTCTGCCCTCTTTTCAAAAACCCGTAGCCCAATGTTAATCTTCGCACCTGCGTATAGTGTAAGTTCTTTCATATCTTGCAATCTAACAGATTGCAAGATATGAAAAAATCTTATAACGAGTTGCTATTGCAAACGCAGGAGAGTTTGGTTGAGCTCTGCTTTCAGCTGAGGTTCAAGGGTGTTGGCTTGATTTGCCAATATGCTGTTGATTCCATCAACAATCTCACTCTTACGATAAGAGTAAACATACCAGCCAAGAGCCTCTGCCATATTCAGCCTCACCTCCAATGGATTAGAGCTGTCTTGCAGCAGGTATAAAAAGTGCGGAATATACTCGTGCATATTGTAGTTGCGAGTAGTTCTGATAGATGAAACGCGGTCTTTCAGCTTTTCATCCTTACCCATTATCTCTTTAACTATGGCATTTGTTCTGCGCTCACTATTATCTATGCTCTTTTTAACCTTTGCCAAAATTGCATCGTTATCGAGATAGGTCATACTTCCCTTTGCCTGCTCTACCGCCTCTCTAAGCGCAGCAAAATTCATTGTTTGGAAATCGCCTGAAAGATTGTAGTTTACACGCTTTTGCTCCGGATAGTTCAGATACTCGCTGACTACCGCATAACTAAGGCGTGGATCTCCGCTGCGCCCGGCCAACGAGGCTGCTGCTCTTCTCACCTGCTCGTAGTTATCTCTTAACGCCA